>NZ_JAQEGR010000017.1:0-88938 GCF_027667425.1 Fusicatenibacter saccharivorans | reverse complement strand
GGAGATGTCAGGAAGTTGACGGGTTATTCACCATTTACGCTCTGCTAATTCAATCAAAATGCACACTTAATATCTACCGTCATTCCACTATTACTTAAAGAATAGAGATACATTTGATGCACAACATCTAATTCATCAAGCAAATTTTCCCATTTACAATACAAATCCGCTGTAATGATAGAGTCAAATCCAAGCATTTTCTCTATACTGTAGTTACAAAAATCAGCAGACATGAAATAAGATAAACGCCCCTTCATAAAATGTTCTTCACATGAATGTAAAATCTTTTCATCAACAGTATCAGACTTAGATAATTGAATTTCTGATAAAGAAATAAAAGCCCCCTCAAACAGCATTAACAATCTTTCAATGCGTGAAAATAATGCATATAAATCAAATACAGAAACATCCACATCTGAAGTTATTGAAATTTTTCTGATTCCGCATTGTTCTACATCAATATGAAAAGCCTTGTCTTTTTCTATATCAAAGCCAACCGCATGTGGACCATCTAACATTTTTTTATCATCTCTGAAAATAGCTTCTAAAGATTTACATTTTGCAACTTGCTCCATAATATTTCTCCCTCGTACTTTGATTTACTATTCTGATTATACCATTCCATTATTAAAAAAGCTATTATGGCAAACAATATCATGCCCCTATACCTTTATTTATTTTATGTAAAAGACGGCATCAGCTCAACGCCAATGCCCCCATTCTCGGTTATAAAATTCCTGCCTTTTTGAGATACCCAACGCTGTCATAGCACCCTCTGAAATAGATTGCTTCCTGCTGCATATCGCTGAGCCTGTTCCGAAGCTTCAAAACTTCTATCAAAGCCTTACACTCCTGCTCGGATAAATCACTCGGCTTTTCCGTATCCAAAACTGCCATCACTTTGGGATACTCCTTGTAGAGTTCCTCTATCCTTTCCTCTGTGGAACGGTATTCTGGATTTTCTTTTAGCAGCTTTGCGATAACGGAGCTTAGATATTCAGCAAAGATGTTGCTATGCACATCAACAAAGGTTTCAAATCTGAAATTATCAAGCACACCTTTCACCTCCGACATTTACTAATCTAATTCCATAAGTCCATCTGCCGCATAATATTGTGGCTGTACCGGAATCAGAACGCTGTCCGCTGCACTCAACGCATTGATTGTCAGCATTCCCAATGATGGCATACAGTCAATCAAAATATAATCATATTCATCTTTCAACAGTTCCAGATACTCTTTCAGTACTTTTTCCCTATCTTCAACAGTAAATAAGGACATGTCCATTCCGGCAAGCAATTTATTGGACGGAATCAGATCCATCCCTTCTTCATGGTGCAAGACTGCTTCCTTTGGGTCAAACTCCAGTCCCATGATGATATTTTCCATCATACTCTTTAAAGTCACTTTGAGATTTTTGGGAAATCCCAGTCCCATTGTCAGATGTCCCTGTGGATCTGCATCTACCAGCACTACTTTTTTCCCATTCTTTGTCAGTCCGGCTCCCAGATTGATGGTTGTCGTTGTTTTGGCTACTCCGCCCTTCTGATTTGCAATAGCAATTACTTTACACATATACTTTCCTCCGATTTACTGTTTTTCTTCTACTTCTACATAAACACGAAAATATTTACTTGTTCCTTTATTTGCGTAAGCATCAGATACTTCCAGGACATCCAATTCCTTATGCTTTTCCAAAATACGGCGAAACCATTGAATGTCCTTTAAAGTACCCTGTAATCTAATTTTCAGCATATATATCCTCCCAGTCTTTGTAAAAGCAATACTCTGGATAACGGATTTTAATGGCTTCCCAGAAATACCGGGCATATCCACAGCAAAACAGATCTTCTACGGTATAACACTGACATTCTTTCAACTGATCTTCTTCTGCTTCGTAATCTCCGACGCTTGGTGTTCCATTACAATACAGGTTAAATGCCATACGGACAATTCGTAAACTTCCACTGGTCTGCCACCCTTCCTGCAGGCATTCCGTTTTTACACATCCAGTTTTAAAATTATAGATTTTATTCACATTATTTCTTGTGTCTCTGCCGATACCCAGGCAATAAACCAAAGCCCGATGGTAGACATCCTGATATCTGTATTTTTTCAGATATTCCTCATAAAATTTTTCGTGTTCCCTGCTCTTGAAAGTAATTGTGCGAGAATTGCTATTCTCTGCTCTTAACGCTGTGTTTGTCATTTTCATTTTCCTCCTGAATTTTTAATATTTTGGTATAAAAAAGACACTCCATTTCTGAAATGCCCTATAAAAAATAGGGACACCCGCTTTTAACAAGTATCCCTATAATCTATCAATGATCTGATAGCTCTCTATTCATTTTCATATTCAAGATTCTTTGTGTTCCCCGTCCCGAGGTCTAACGCAACAACAACGGTTACTTTCTTCACAAGGCTCTTTTCTTTGTGATTTTCACCTATTTTTCTGAAACTAAAAAACTCTACAAAGTGCGTAAATTCAAGGATTTCTACATATTCTTCCTTTGTAGCAACACCACAGTCTCAACTGTACTTTCTTTGTCCCAACTCATTTCATCGATCTCCTGACCGTTGTAGAACACTGGGAACTTGAATTTGATATGCCTCAAAAATCGTCCATCCGGCAGTTCATCCTCATAAATATCCACACGTTCCACGAAGCTGCTCAGAAACTCTTTCTTTTCAGCATCTGTAAATTTATCATACAGTTTATCAAAGTATAGCAGATATTGATACACATTGTCACTACCCAGCTTTTGCTGGCGAATGTTTTGAATCCGCACTTCCACCTGAGCGATAGAATCTTCAATCTCGTCAATCTGGTCATAAAAATGATACAGACGATCCTGCATATCCTGATACTTCCGGTCATAGTAGCGGTCTGTCACATCCAGACTATCCATCTGCTGTGCCAGTTTGTTTTTGGCCCCTAATACCTGGCGAAGCTGCTTGCGGAGATTTTCAATTTCCTGTTCCAACTCTCCGGTATCAATACGAGTGTTGATTTTCTTCCGAATAGCCGCTTCAAATTTCGGATTTTGTACCAGCTTTTTAATGACTTCTGCCACCGCTGCATTGACCTTATCTTCGCCCCATTGCTTTTTATATGTGCAGACATGCCCATCAACAGAGCGGCGATGCTTGCAAGTGTAGTAGAAATAGTCTTTGTATCGGGAGCCATCCTTTTTCTTCTTACGGTTGACATTGCCATACATACCGGCACCACAAATGGGGCAGCAGAGAATACCAGAAAGAAGATGTTCGTGCTCCAGGCTGTAGGTCTTTTCTCTCTTTACCCCAGTTCTTAATCGCCTGTCGTGTGCAGTGTTCCAGATTTCTTCTGACACAATCGCTTCATGAATACCATCATACAGCATATAGGAATCCTGCTTGACGATATGGTAAGCATTGCGTTTGCCGGGGATTTTCTCATTTTTCCGTCTGCCATAAGCAAGTTTTCCGCAATAAACCGGATTATCCAAAACGCCCTTGATGAATGACGCTGCAAACCCATTTAGCGTATTGTTCTGACGTTTTTTCTTTTGGTATCCCTGCTGGTTCAGCCATGCAGCAATTCCGTTGACACCCATCGTCGTGTTGATGTATTTGTCGAAAATCAAGCGGATAATCTCTGCTTCATCCTCAGCGATTTCCAGTTCTCCGTCTACCAGTTTATAGCCGTAAGGAGCAAATCCGCCGTTCCATTTTCCTTCACGGGCTTTTTGACGGCGGCCTTCCATGGTCTGCACCAGAATATTCTCTCGTTCAATCTCGGCAACAGCAGAAAGCACCGAAATCATCAGCTTTCCGCTGTCTTTGGAGCTGTCGATTCCATCTTCCACGCAGATCAAGTTCACACCGAAATCCTGCATCTTTTGCAGTGAGGTCAATACATCAGCGGCATTACGGCCAAAACGGGATAACTTGAATACCAGCACGAAAGAAACATGATCTTTTCCTTCTTCGATGTCCCGCAGCATTTGCAAAAATTCAGGACGTCCCTCTACACTTTTTCCGGATTTTCCTTCATCAGAGTATTCACCGACAATTACCATGTCCTGAAAGTCTGCATACTTGCGAAGTTTGTCTTTCTGGGCATCCAGACTGTATCCATCTACCTGCATGGAAGTAGAATCTCTCGTATAGATATAACACTCCTTTTTCTTCATTTTACGTTGCCTCCATCCTGCATCGTTATGTAAATTGTGCCACTGTCAGCGACACAATATTTTGGTTTTATGAATTACTAAAACATGTTATTTGTTATCCCAACTTCATTTTATCATGCTGTCTTGTCCGCAGTCAATGAACTTGTTGGAAACTTTTTGGGATTCATACCTGATGACCCCTGTGTACCTTGTTTTGTTGTATCATTCATATCATTTTCTTCTGTTTTGGGAAGATCCAACTCTCCGCCATATTTTTCAATCATTCTGGCCAAAAAGTCGGTGCATCTCTCAAAATCAGCATTTACCATAGGCGCTCCTCCTGTTTGTCCTGATGACGATCCGAATGCTGCTGTTCTCGTTCACGCTGCCCTTGTTTGCGCAACACTTCATCTACCAGGACCTGCAATTCCCGTAGTTTCTTGCTCTCTTTCCAAAGCAGGCTGGCCTGTGCTGATTGCTGGCGGTATTCCTGTTCCAATTGGCTCAGTTCATTCTTCCAAACATCTACTGGTGGTTCGCCGTCAGGCACAGCTTCTTTGAGCTTGCGTTTGGCCAAATAAAAACGTCGGAAGTCACTTTCATGCTCTTGCTTGAACTGCTCCCGACGTTTTTTGAATTTGAAAATATTTAGTTTTTCCTGGAGGGATTTTAGCTCCTCGTATGCTTCTGCATGGCGCAGCAATTCTTTTAGAGCTTTAATCCGCTCCTGTTTTTCTCTGGTGCCCTCTTGCAAAATGTGGCGAGCATCCTCCATTTTCTCCATCTCCTTGCGAAGATCTTCCACGGTAAACAATTTGTGTTCGGATAAATAATTCACGGTTTCATTCAACTGTTTCAAATTCCCGACACGAGCCTTTTGTCTGGCGTAAGCGGGAAGATGCAGGGTGCCTCGGTTGCGTTCGCCATAATAGTCCTGAATCAACCGAACCAAATCCTGACTGGTTTGCTGTTTTCCCAATTCCTCCCGAAGGACCTCAATCCACAGCTTTAAGTCAGCAATCCGCTGTTTGAGATTTTTCAAAATACGATTGGTTGCCTTGATCCAGCGGTTCAATTCACCTTTTTCGGTACGGATACCTTTTTGTTCCATCTGGCGTACCACAGGTCCTTCATGAACAGTAGGCAGAATATCCAGTGCTTGATCTTCATAAGAACGGTGGTCGATACGGCAAGACAAGCCCTTCTGCTCAAATTTTGCGTTTACCATATTGGCCCATTGTTCCCGCCACAATTCCAAAGTTTCCGGTTTTTCCCAATCGGTGGTGGCAATAGCATCAAACACATAGTTTCCATGTTCGTCTCTAATGCGCTCTCCATTCTCGTCCAGATGATAAACTCTGTGCTGTTTGGCTCCCCAGGTTCCATCAGGATTCAGAGGCCGGATTGGCACCATGACATGAAAATGTGGATTTTGTATTCCATCACGTTCCGGGTCATGAACACAAAAATCCACGGTCATCCCGTCTCCCACAAAATACTGGAGAAGAAACGCTCTGGCAACCTCCAGATTTTCCTCAAATGTCAATTCATTTTGCAGGGCAATATCGAAGGAATAAGCCAACTGTGCATCGTGACGGCGCTCTACTTCTTCCACTGCATTCCAGAGCGTCTGCCGGTCTGCATAAGCCATCGGAGCATGGGGCGGCAGCATAATCTCTGAATACATCACACCGCCCTTGCGGGTATAATCACTGGTTTCCCCATAATATTCGCTGTACAGTTTTTCGCCAGAACGATAGGCAGCACAGGCAACAGCTGATCGCCCTGCACTGCGTCCAATCTGGTCAACATGAAAATGAAAAAGCGCCATTTTATTTCCCTCCATTCTGCTGGGCACGATACCGATCAATGGCTTCCTGCACTACGTTATTTACATCCGCTTGTTGGGCCAATTTTTCAAAAATCTGATACTGTTCCACTTTGGTCAAATACTGCACCTCCGGCCAAAAGCTGAGGACAGCACCACCAATATTGCAAAGAATATGGGGTCGCTTTTTGGCCTCGCCCTTGACCAGATATTTTTCACGATTGACCGCTCGCTGAAGCTGATGGGTGTACTGCTCCAATTTTTTCTCTGCGCTGACTTTCTCGGCCAGCAGATCGTCTTTGGTTTTCTTGTTTGGCATAATTACTCGTTCCTTTCTTCAAACAGGCATAAAAAATACCGCTTGCTGGTGCAAACGGTTTACAGGGAAGATAGCCGCATCAAGCGGCGCAAGAGGGAACCCCTCTTGTACGGAATGAAATTCCGCAAAACTTCCGGGCTTAGTAGTACGGAAGTTAACCTCGCAGAGCGCACAATACCGCCATTGAGGAGCGGTATAGAAGTGCGCCCTTAGTTCCCCTAAGGGATTTGGCTGTGTTCTAACCAGCCCCTTTCGTTTTTAACCATAGAGCCTCGAAGTGCTGTACGTACCGTACGCCGTACACCGTACAGTACGTACAGCATCCCCATGTTCAAAGTGCAAATTTTTCAGAATGATGGTCTTACCAGCACCTCGATTCCAACAAATCCACGCACCCGTTTACCTCCGGCAAGATAAATATTGTTGGTTGCCTCCACATTGTACTTTTTCTCGTTTTGAGCTAATTCGGAGCTAAAACGATTTGCGGCAAGTGCGTGCAGAGCATTGTCCTCGCACCACATTTTGTATGCTTCATAGATTGCTTTGGAGCTGGATTCTGCATCAGCCTTAAAGCGGATGTACCCCTCAGATTGCAGGAAGTCCAAAATGTTATTATTGCTTCTGCGAATCAGCTCTACATTTTCTGCGCTTCGATTGCTTACTGTGAAACTGTAACCATTGGCAATCAGTCGGTGCAGCCCTTCCAGACACCAGAGGAAAATCCCCTCCAGCTCATCCAGCATTTTTTCAACCAGAAACGGATCGTCCTTCCGGCCAGCAGGGCGCTCTTTTGTGGTAAGAATCAGCTGCCGACGATAAAAACCATCCGAATGATCATACAGAGAAGTAAGTGAACCATTTCCAAAGCAGAGAAATCGCACATACAGCTGGCCTTGGTAACTTTGGATTCCCTTGCGCTCCAAATCCATTTTTGCCTCGGCAGTAACAATAGATTTGATATAGTTGGTTTTAGGCAAAGCGCTCATATCCATGTCGTCATCCACCATCAGAAGGCGATGTTCCAGATCGGCACGAGCAAACCGGTTTGTCTCTACTTTCTGAATATTTCCCACATTCATGGCGCTGTGAAACATGGCGTTGAGAATCAAACCAATACGGGATTTTCCCTCGCCGCCTCTGCCGATCAGCATAAGCATCTTCTGACCTTTGGTGGATGGAATCAGGCAGTAACCCAGATACTCCTGTAAAGTGAGGATATCGTCCTCCTCCAGCAGTTCTGAAAGAAATTGCAGCCAACGCAGAGGCTTTGGAGCAGCTGGATTGTAGCTAACCGACAACCGATTGTTACAGAAAACCTTTTTCGGTTCAAAATGGCCATCCAGAAAATAAATACCGTTGGCACAGTGGATGCGATCCAACTCCACTGGCAACGGCTCAGAATAGGCTTGAATTTTCAAGCTCTCCAGCAAAGAAGAAGCCCATTTAGAAAGATTAGTGGTTACGCAGCTTTGCACCATATCGATGATTTGACGTTTGACCAGCTCCTCACTTTCCACCGGGCCATCTACCGTAAATAAAGTTCCTCCAATACACCTCATGGGATGGGTTTTCAAAAATTCCTGGCAAAATAAAATTTCATTAATGTGCTTGCCGTCGAACCAGTCCAGCTTGTCCTGACAGCCATTGTCGATTTTTTTCATGACATCCGTCCTCCTTTTTGTGTTCATTTCCGTCTGTGTTTTTTGTGTTCCTGCGGTAGTGGCATATCCTCCTATACCTGCAATTTAGAGAGGGATTTTCTTTACCCTCTGCCATGGTTATGTTGGAATTTCAAAAAAACAGGCTAATGGAAGGACAGACCGATTTCAAAAAACAGGACAACGTGTTATAATAGACTTTAGAACAACAAAGTGAGGAGGGTATAAGGATGGACGTGGTACAACATCAGATACTGTCGCTGGATTTCTGGCAGGACACTGTGAGCTATGAGGGGAAAAACTTTCCGTCCGGTACCATCGGATGTGATGCTCTCAATATTCCCGCTGCTCTGATTAAACAGATTACGGAATTATGTGGGAGTTTGAATCTTTTTATGGGGGCTATGCAGCTTGGTATGGCCAATGCAGAATTGTTTATATCGGCCAGAGAAAGTGCTTTGCAAATTGTCCATAAACTAAAAGATATTCCTCCCTTTTCCTATCTGGATGAAAAGCGGATAACAGCACATATCCAGAAAGTGTTTTCGAATGAATATCTGGAAAATGCCATGGCGTATGCCAAATCTCTTGCTTCCGGAAATTTGATGAATGTTCTGGACCCTCAATATCAAAAGGCACTGACACTTCTGCGGGTTGTCCCTGTGCTGGCACATTTGGGCTATTCTCTGGAACAGTTCCAGGATACTATGCTCCAGTTTGCGGAGTAGCTCAATACCGCAGGACAGGAACGGTCGCCAAGCGGATATGCTGTTTCTTTTGGGGACTTTTTCTCCATTAATCCCAGCTTGTCGGAAGAGGATGGAAGTTGGATGTCCCTAACTAATGCTTCTGTGCAGTATGTACCTGCGATACAACCCGGCAGCGATACGCCGCAACTGGTCAAACGAATGCACTATGTGTCCTTTGTGGGGATGTTCCGATCTGATTTTTTTGAAGGGCTCTGTGTAGGCCATGCGCCGAAGAAATGCCCCATCTGCGGACGTTGGTTTTTGACCACCAATGCCCGGCATACCAAATACTGCGGTAATCTTGCCCCGGGAGATAAGCTCCATCGAACTTGCCGCCAGATTGGAAATCTGCAAGGGAGGTCACAGCGGGAACTTGCTGATGACCATCCTATCAAGCAGATTTATGAACGCCGCTGTAACACCATTAACCGGTATGTCAAGCGTGGGACTCTCGATGCTGACATTGCCAAACGTATGAAAAAACTGACCAAAGATAAAATGCTGCGGACATTGAGCAACGTGTCTTATGCCAAAGGGTGTTATGAATCGGAAATGGAACAGGAATCCCTGCGTCTGGAAGCGGAAATAAAGCTTTAACCAGACAGATTGAAAGGAGGTGCGCCGATGCCGGAATACAAATGGGACATGAAGGGATATGCCTCTAAATATGGATTTTATACCGGTGAAAACTTGTCTCGCATGGAAGCAGAGCGCACCTTACAGTTAGAACCGGAACCGCCTAAAGAATCTGATTTGAACAACTATATCATCCAGGCACAACAGCAGAAGGATTTACGTTATTTGTCCTTCTTTCTGCATCACTATGAAAGGATGCTTAATGGACGAATTTATAGCTTTTGGCGCAGCGACGCAATGAGCGATATGATCCAGAGCGCTTCCTTGACTATAAAATGACCTGTGTTGTGGCTGTGATTGAACGTTTTTCAGATTATGATCCCCGCACAGGAGCTGACTTTACAACCTATTTGTATCCTTTTATCACAGATGCTCTTCTTTATTGTCGCATGCTGGAAGAAAGCTGGTTTGTGGATTCTCTGGACCAATACAAAAAAATCCGAGGAATTGCATGGAAATACCGCACATCGGGAGAAAACGCAAAGAAAACCATCTCCGAATATGCGGCTGAAAAGAACTGCAAGCAGGAAACGGCTGCTGAATATCTGAATGCTGCAAAAGGGATTCGCAGCCGCCAGTCATTCTATGTTTCCCGACAAGATGAAGACAGCGAGGAAACCGGCGAAGATGTCAGTCGAGACGATTACTGGGACTATGCCGAAATCCTCTGGAATGGTATCAAAGCCGAAGCCATTCAAAAAGCCTTCGATGCTCTTGACTATCGAGAACAAACGTTACTGGAAAAACGCAACGCTATCTGTATGCGCTGCGGCAGAGTAAGTCCCATGAGCAGCCGTTCTTCCTTTGAGGAGCTTGCTACTCTGTTTGAAGGAAGCGGAACGTGCATATCGCAAGGCGCTGGACAAACTCACCACTATTTTGGTAGAAGAGGGTATTCTGCACGCTGTGCGTCTAAAATGCAAAAACATTACCAGAAAGAAAAAAGAAATCGCCACCGCAATCTATCTGTATCAGGTAGATTGCGATGGCGAATGGGGCGAAATATATTTTGACTTTGTGAACCGGACAACGGAAATCCAAAAACTTGCAGAATGGGATCGAATGATAAGTCAAGTATTCGCTAAAAAAGCAATCATATACCTAACACGTCATGTGGACCCTATGAACGTAAAACAAGCATACATTGTCTTTTAGCTATACAGTGCAAGGAGGTTTATCATGCTTTTATCAAAAATTACAATAAATAATTTCCGATTAATTGTTAATGCCGAACTGGATGTTCATCGAAATATCACCTTAATTGTTGGCCGCAACAATACGGCAAAAACATCATGTATGAGCATTTTAGAGAAGGTGGTTAAAAATAGGGTTTTATCATACGACGATTATCCTTTGCAGAGGCGAAAATATGCATTTATACTGTTGGCTCAATTTATGAGAAAAAAGATAACGTATGAACAGCTATGCAAAAGATTACCGTTAACATCAATAGAGTTCCTCATCGATTACTCTTTAGATGATGCGGAAGATAATTTGGGAGCACTTTCCCCATTTATTATTGATGTAGATGTTGATACAACAACTGCATTAGTTAAAGCTGAATACTCATTGAAAATGGATGAAGAATCGTTGCGCAACTGTTTCCATACCTGTTTTTATAAAGATGGGGCATTTGCCTTAGATCCTCAAGAAACAAAAGAGGTGTGTTCTGCAAATTTCTCAAAAATGTTTGAATTGGTTATATATGCTATTAATCCCAAGAACAAAGCAGATGTACAAATAAAAACACAAAAAGAATTGGCAGATCTTTTTCCATTCTATCCAATACCAGCAGAGCGTGTATTAGGGGAAGCCACAGAGCAAAATTATAATTCTTTAGGAACGCTGATTAGTAGCTATTTTAGTGTCGATATAAAAAATTTAGACCCCAAAATAGCAGCAGATGTATTAAAGTTACGTGAAACTGTTGAGGAAGCAAACAAATCCATTCAAAGGGAAAGCAGTAATCTTCTCAGCTCGATTGTTGGAAAAGCTATTGGCTTTGGTTATCCGAACGGAGAGGAATTGCAGCTTGGAGTCAACACTAAACTACAAATTGATAATCAGATAAAAGACCAAACAGAATTAACCTATACGGCTCCACTTGCCGGCGAAGCTCTTCCAAGCTCACATAATGGCCTTGGCTACAAAAATCTTATAAAGATGGAATTTTTACTTGCTGATTTTTCAGAAAAAATTAAGCAAGATCACACAGCATGTATTCCATTACTATTTATCGAAGAGCCGGAATCACACATGCATCCCCAAATGCAGCACACGTTCGCAGGATATTTACAAACATTCTTATCAAAAATATCGGATGTACATATTCAAACCTTTCTGACTTCGCATTCGGCACATATTGCTAATACTATGGATTTTTCCAACATCCGGTATGCACAAAAGACAAAAAGAGGCGTTGTTTATAAGGATTTAGGCGCTTTTGGTGCAGAAGATTCCGAAAATATGGATTTTATCAAGAAGTATCTAACGTTGAGCCGTTGCGACCTGTTTTTTGCTGATAAGGTTATTTTTGTGGAAGGCGCATCGGAACGTTTGCTTGTCCCGGACATGATAGAAAAATGTGATAAATTAGGACTATTTGCGCCCATAACATATAAGCTTCCAGCTCAATATTATGCATTAATTGAAATCGGCGGGGCATATGCATATAAATTTATACCATTTGTTCGCTTTTTGGGGATTCCCTGCTTGATTATTACTGATATTGATGCAATGAAAGATGGGAGAACTAAATCTGTTGTGAGCAAAGGGAAAACCACATCAAATTCAACAATTAAATGGTGGGTTAGACAAGTAAAGGGGTTACCAAGTGCTGACAAAAGCAAGATAAAATTAGAAGATATTATAAATCTAACAGCTGACGAGAAAACGATAGATAAATGCCATATAGAATTTCAGGTTGCTGAAAATGGACTATGCGGAAGATCCTTAGAAGAAGCCATCAAAAACGTGAATAGAGCTTTTTATGGGTTAGCTGATCCTGTTACAGAGAAAAAATTGGAATTTACAGAAAAAAGTAAAACAGATTTTGCGCTCAGATTGATTTGTGATTACCCTGATTATTCTATTCCCAAGTATCTTAAAGATGGTTTGGTATGGCTCAATAAGCAAAAAGTCCTTGTGTAAGGGGGGGAAACGTATGTCAAAGGAAGCTCAAAAATCAAACTTTGAGTTAGCACAAGAGGAAGCTAATAAAATAGACCTACAGATTATCGATACCCTTCAAAAGGGATATAATTTTCGTGTTGAAGCTGGGGCCGGGTCAGGCAAAACCTATTCACTTAATAAGGTTATTGAGTGGATACAAGTAAATAAATGGAAGCAGTACCGCAAAAAGAACCAGCATGTAGTATGTATTACTTATACAAATGCCGCAGTGGATGTTATCTCCGGACGACTGACAAATGATTCTTTTATTATTCCGTCAACAATTCACTCTTTTGCATGGAATGCAATTAAGCAATACCAGAGTACCCTCATCAAAATTATAAGTGAAGATGAGACATTGCGGTCAACCGAAGGAGATTTTTTTGCAATTAGAAAAGTAGAATACACATTAGGACATCGATATAATGAAAATGGTATCATGTATCTTTACCATGATGATGTCATTCGATTGTTTGCTGCTCTTTTAGATAATGCAAAATTTCGCCGCGTTTTTAGTGATAAATATCCATTAATTCTAATAGACGAATATCAAGATTCATTAAAACCAATTATTGACCGATTTTTGGAATACTTTATATCACTCAATTCTGGTCCTCAATTTGGATTTTTTGGAGATTCATGGCAAACCATTTATCAATCAAATAAGGCATGCGGCTTAATACAGCACGAAAATATTGTTGAAATAAAAAAGGGGGCGAATTTCCGTTCTGCACCTAAAATTGTAGATCTATTAAACTTTATTAGGCCGGAGCTTCCTCAGCGCTCTGCCATTGACAACTTTGCTGGAGAAGTCACAGTTATTACATGTGATGATTATATAGGAGAGCGAAGAACGGACCGAAATTTCAAGGGTGATTTGCCTTCGCCTGAATTAAAAGAAAGACTTAATGGTCTAATGGAGCATATTAAACACAGCTGCATTCCTGCCAGTGAAAATGTAAAGACATTAATGATTACACATCGAGTTCTCGCTGCCCAACAGGGATATAATAAACTTTTAGATATCTTAAAGGATGGTCTTAGAGATAAGGAAGATCCATTTCTGCTATTTTTTATGGAACAGCTTGAACCAATATATCAAGCTTTAGAGACCAATGATATGCAGTTACTGTTTGACACGCTGAAACTAAAGCGTTATCCTATCACCAAAAAAGCTGAAAAAGTTAAATGGAAAAATCTACAAGAAGCTTTGAAAATAGCACGCAAAAAAAACAGTGTAGATGTTCTCCGAACAGTATTTGAATCAAAGTTGATTCCGATTCCGGCAAAAATTGACGGGTATTATGATCTATATCTAAATGCACCAGAAACAATGTATTCGGGAGCCGATGTGACAATTAAGGATTTTTTGGACATAGAATACGAACAGTTTTTGGCAGCAATCAATTATTTTCATCCGGAAGCAGACTTTTCTACGGAGCATGGCGTTAAAGGCGAGGAATACGATAATGTGATTTTTGTTATAAGTAAAGGATGGAATCAGTATCAGTTTGAAACTTACGCCCCTATGATTAAAAACGGATATCCACAGGATAAAGAGGCAGCATACATAAGGAATCGCAATTTGTTCTATGTATGTTGTTCCAGGCCTAAAAAACGGCTTTATTTTTTCATTTCTGTCCCTGTTGATCGAGTTTTTAGAAAATTCCTTGCAGAAATGGTTGGAGAAGATAATATCCTTACGTATTCAGAATTTCTAAATTCTCAGAATCACAGCAAAACTGAATAGCGTTTGATATAAGGCCCGCCGCCCAATAGGACGACGGGCCTTATATCACTGTTGCTCAGAATATTGTCTGCATAGCAGTCAAATCAATCTCTGCATCCTTCATGACAGAACGCATGTGTTCTTCCATATATGCCCAATCAGGTATATATGTTCCATCCATCTGTTTCACTGCTGGCAACTTAACTTTTAATTTGAGCATTTCAGCCCGTGTCATTTTTCTAATAAAATCATACCTGCCATTTAATATCGACTTGATAACCGAGTTCAAAAACAATCCCTCGTTTCTTGTCCATTCGTGTGTTTTGGCGTACATCCCCTGCACGTGTGGATAACCGATAAAATCTTTCTCCTGATAGAAAAAGGAATCCGTGCTTTTCGCTGCGGTGTCAGTAAATGTAATAGTCCCAGCCTTTTCTGTACAATCTAAATTGGAATATCCACCAACGCCATTATTAAATCCTGTGTTTACAACAACTGGGTTCGTACCATCGTCTTCAAAAAGTTCAATATTGATTTTCTTGTAAGCCTTGGTTGGATGAATATCAAATAAATCTCCAATAGTAAATTCCTTCCATTCAGAAGTATTCACCTCATGTTTTTCGTTATCGGCTTTCATTAAACTTGCAAGGTTTACCTCAGATTCTTTCACGATCTCTGACATGTATTCATCCATGTATGCCCAGTCCGGTTCACCGTTTATGTCAACAGGAAGCATAATTTCATCCGCAACCATAACATCTTGCTTCCACTTATCAACATAGTTGTAGCGTGCACTGATGGCTTTAATCAGAGGTGCTATAAACAATGCAATATTACGATTCATATTAAATTTCGGATATAGCACGTTGACATCGTCCGAAGCAAGAAACGGCTCATCTTGATAAAACGTTTCTCCAACACTACCATTATAGCAAACGGTAATCGTATTTGCCGGGTGCATATTCTCTGTATTACCCACCAATGAAGTGCAACCATTGTTCATGGACGATGATCCGATAAAACGGATATCTCCCGATTTCATATGGGCTTTAGTAAGACGTGTGCCTTTGATAACATCAAAGATATTGCCTATAGCAAAAGGCTTCCACTCACTTATATCAATTTTCGTCATCACCGTCACCACCTTTCTGCATAGAAACGGTCACGGTCTCATCATCAATACTTACTTGGCTCGAATACAGCGCTGTGGTCATCAGTTTCTCGCCAAATGTTTTCACATCGATCCTCTTTTGGAACATCAGATAGTCCATTGCTGTCTTGCGGAAGTCTTCCTCGAAAATCTCGAACGGCTTCTGTGGTACCTGATATGATAAATGCTCGGCAGGATTAACCCATTGACACGTATCATCACCGGACTGCTTTTCCATGACTTCAACCCAATGTGCCTCGATAGCTGCCCACTTTCCGTAAATATCATGCCGCCCTTTGTTTTTAACTGTTGCAAGTCCATCAGACTCCATATAGCAAGCAAAGAATTCCTTTCCTTCTTGCCCAACGCCAGCTTCAAATACAAAAATGCTTGTAGTGATACCAACGCCAAAGAACAAGTCTTCAGGCAATTTAATGACTTTTCGCAGACGATGATTCTTCAGAATACGCTTCATCTGGGCCTTGCTTGCCTTTTCTAACTTCTTATCAGGCAAGATAAATGCACATTGCGTGTGAGCAGGAACATTATCCAGCACATTTTCAACAATTTTCATGCACCCATATTTGTTCTCGTACGGCGGGTTCATCAAAACTTTCGTGATAGGCTTCGATTTCATCCACTTGCAGGCAGGATCAGTACGGGCATCCATCTGCTCAAGGTTGGTTTTGCCGTCTTTATGAATCAGCATGTTTGCGCACGCCAATGCATAAATTTCGCGGTCAAACTCAATTCCATAAAGATGGTTTGACTTAATTTCGGCAGCTGCATCTGCCTGCATACCTCCGGCCTCTCGGATCATATTTGCCATAGCCTTTACAAGGAAGCCACCTGAACCGCAAGTCGCGTCCAATATATAGTCATCTTTATTCACATCAAGAATCTTATACATAAAGTCGGTGATATGCTCAGGCGTAAATACCTGACCAGCCTCAGACTTCTTCTTGTAACGATTGAATTCGTTAAAGAAGATGCCCATTACGTCTTCACCACGCCATTCATTTGAGTTGACACACTCGGAGATCTCAACAACCCAGTCGATAAAATCATTGATTGCCTGCTGATTGTCCGTTGTATTCATTTTAATGTCGGAATATTCTTCCAACAGAATATCAATTTTAGCATTTTGCTTTCGGCTATCTTCGAGCGATTTGGACAGCGTCGAATGAATTGCTGTATGGAATGTCGCATACCCCATATCTTTTAGACGCTGCAATCCAGCACCATAACGTTCAGCTACTAAAGCGCATGCAGTAAATATCATACGATGATACAGGTTTTTAATACCAAATTCAAAATGTAGCCCATTATTGATCTTTGCGGTTAATTCATAGATTCGCTCTTTATCAATACTATCCACGGTATACAGAGACAGATAATAGCTAACACTCTGCAACTTGGTGGGTGTCTTTACTTCCTCTTCACCTTTGAAAACACGAATATCTTCTCCGTTATATAGAATTCCTACAACCTTCTTATATTGTGTTTGCATAATGCGCACGTTTTTCAGAACTTCATCAACTTGCGCTTGTCCAAGAGTAATACGAGTTGCTTTCGTTTCCAGAACAACTGCAACCTCATTTTTATTATTCGGCAGATACCAACCATCTGGTTTATCAGCTACTCCTGGGAACCCAAGCTGATTGAATGTGGTAAGCTGCCCCACACCAGCACGCGCAATTTCACTATCAACCAAACCAAGAGCTTCACGAGCTAAGTCGCGAACAGCATCTTCTGTCATACTCTTTGCCATATTCATCAACCTCCCTCAAATCGTTTGAAAATGTTTCAGTGCATCCATAATAGCCGCTTCCTTTTCTGGCGGACACTTTGGCACTTTCGGATTTTCAGATTTGGACAGGTTATAATTCTGGCCAACCTCTAATCCGCACTTGCGTTTAATCTGTGAGATATACAGGCTGGATACTTTCAAATGGTGCGTATCCCAGATATATGCCTTAATTTCCTCATAGGTAGCTTTGGTCTCGGCAGCAGTAGCGTCCAGCTCATCCAGGTCCAGGTCGATCTCTATGGTGTCATCTGGCTTTTGTTGGGACAAAAGAACAACCGTCTCCACATGCACCGTTCCCGGAAACATATCAACACAGCAGACTTTTTCTACACGGTATCCATATTTTGCAAACTCTACCAGATCCCGCGCAAGAGAAGTCGGCTTGCAGGAGATGTAAAGCATTTTTTCACACCTATATAAATCAACTATCTTCGGCAGAGCCTTCGGATGGATTCCTTCGCGCGGTGGATCAAGAACGATGAAGTCCGGTTTTTCTTCGATTTCATCGATCACCTTCAGCACGTCTCCGGCGAGGAAACTGCAGTTGGTAAGGCCGTTTGCCTCTGCGTTCTCTTTTGCAGCTGTAACAGCTTCTTCCACGATTTCCACGCCGATCACTTCTTTTGCGACCGGTGCAAGGATCTGGGCGATGGTTCCGGTTCCGCTGTAGAGGTCGAAGATCGTGCGGTCTTTCGTCTCGCCGACGAACTCGCGGGCGGTGCTGTAGAGAACTTCCGCGCCACGGGAATTGGTCTGGAAGAAGGAGAACGGGGTGATCTTGAATTTCAGTCCGAGGAGTTCTTCATAGAAGTAGTCCTGTCCGTAGAGCACTTTTGTCTCATCGCTCTTTACAACATCTGCCAGGGAATCATTTATGATATGGAGTAATCCGACAACCTTTCCTTCCAGCGGCAGACCAAGCACTTCCTGCACGAGCGGCATCAGATCCCACTCTTCCTGGCTTGTGGTGACGAGATTTACCAGGATTTCTCCGGTATTCTCGGCTCTTCGCACCAGCAGGTGGCGCAGGTAACCCTCGTGGCTTATCTTGTGGTAGTAACTTGCGTTCCGCTCTTTAAAGTACGCCAGCACGCAGGTCAGAATCTTTGTGAAATCCTCATGTACGATTTTGCAGTCGCACGCGGTCAGGACATCGTAGGTGCTTCCCTTTTTATGAAGTCCGAGAGACAACGGGCCGTCCTTGTATTCATCGCCGAAGGAAAACTCCATTTTATTCCGGTATGCAAACTCCTTCGGACTTCCCTTGATTCCAAGGAACGGATAATCGGCCTCCCCCGCCTCATTGACCTGGCCGGCCTCCACGAGGGCATCGTCGAGCAGTTTTTTCACCTGACCGGCCTTCATTGCAAGCTGATCCTCATAACTCATCGTCTGGTACATGCATCCGCCGCAGGACGGGAAAATACTGCAGACCGGATCGCGCTTTTCCATCGGGGATTTTTCTGTTACTTCGAGCAGGCGGCCCTCCATGCGGTTCTTTCTTTTTTTGTTGATCTGAAAGCGGATCTTCTGTCCCGGAATTGCATTTTTCACGGTAACCGTCTCGCCCTCCACATGTACACGTCCTTTATTCGGGAAATCGATTCTTTCCACGACTCCCTCGTAAATTTCTCCTTTTTTCATTCTCTTCTCCTTCTACGTCAAACTGATTTCCGGACAGAAAAACTCCGGTACCACGTTCCGGCACCGGAGTTTCTTTTTTCCATCCTACTTATCTTCGTCTTCATCCTCGAAGTAATCGTCGAAATCGTCATCGAAATCATCTTCGAAGTCTTCCAGATAATCCGGAGTTACAAACCGGTATACTGCGTATGCGATTCCTGCAACTGCCGCTACCGCTCCGACAATGGCAAGGACCCATAAAATCACGTTTTTCGGTTTTTCGCTCTCACGTTCTCTCTGTTTTAAAAGCTCTAATACTTCATCAATCTTATTCATACTGTCCACCAACCTTTGCTTTAGATTAGAAACTTAACTTAACGATAGTATACCATACGAGCCGCAATTTTACCACAATTTCCGCTCTTTTTTATAAATCTTTTCGTTTCAACTTACAGTCGGTATTTTCACGGAGTCTGACATGTCGAGAATAGTTCGACTGTGACTTTCCTCATGTCAGTGGAGGATACCGATTTCTCTCCGCCTACCACTGCCGTTATGTTTCTTTTAACAATTCATCTCACCGCTTTAAAAGCGGGGGACTTCTTGTCTACTGGTGTTAAAATTCAGAATCCGCCGGCAGTTCCCGCAGAATCTTGTGGAACTGACCGCCGCAGCGCTCCATTTCTCCTAACACCTGGTCGATCCATTCACCCTTTGTATGCCAGTTTTCTCTGGTGAACTCAATATCCGAAGGACAGACAAAAAACTCTGTCTCCGGGTAGACAAGCTGGTAATACAGAATACACCGTCTCGCATGGAGATTCCGGCAGCAGAGGATCGCTTTTTTTACCTCGATGCCCGCCGCATCTGTCACTTCCCGTGACCGCAGTGCATTTTCATACGTATACGTCGCCTGGTCTTCGCGCAGAATCGCTTTCTCCGGCACGCCGTTTTTCTGCAGTACCGTCCGCAGAAACTCCCACTCGGTTTCATAGTTCCCGCCGTACTGCTCCGCAAGATCCTGTACACCGGCGAAATGCCCGAGCACAGTACTGTATCTTCCCGACGGAAGCACATACGGCGCAAATCCTTCTTTCCAGAGTTCTGCCGCGTGCGCCGCCATCTGCGGATATCCGTTTCCCGGCACAAAAATCACATCGGCTTTCTGCGGCTCATCCTTCACGAAAATATAGTCCGTAAAGTAGTTTAAAAACTTCTCATACATGAAATGTTACCACTCTTTAAAGTCCATGAGGCACTCTACGACATATGCCATATCCTGTTCAGACAGGCTGTAGAACATCGGCAGACGCATCAGGCGCTCGCTCTCTTTTGTTGTGTATTTGTCCTCTCCGTGGAAAACACCGAACTTCTGTCCGGCCGGGGAGGTATGGAGCGGAACGTAATGGAAGACACACATCACACCGCGCTCTTTCATATAGTTGATCAGTTTTGTACGCACTTCCAGATTTCTTGCCTTGATGAAGTACATATGTGCATTATGTACACAGCCTTCCGGCACAACCGGCTGCTCGATCTTTCCGGCCTCAGCCAGCGGACGGAGCTGCTCATGGTAATAGTTGTAGATGGCCATCCGCTTTCTGTCGATTTTCTCATGTTCCTCGAGTTCTGCAAGCAGGTAAGCCGCATTCATATCACTCGGCAGATAGGAGGAGCCGTAGTCGATCCAAGTATATTTGTCGATCTGTCCGCGGAAAAACTTGCTGCGGTTCGTTCCCTTTTCACGAAGGATCTCTGCTTTTTCCAGATAATTCTCATCCTGGAACAGCAGCGCGCCGCCCTCTCCCATCGTATAGTTTTTCGTCTCATGGAAGCTGTAGCAGCCAAAATCGCCGATCGTTCCAAGGGCTTTTCCCTTGTAGTACGCGCTCACACCCTGTGCCGCATCCTCTACAACCTTCAGGTTATGGCGTTTTGCAATATCCATGATGGTATCCATTTCACAGGCAACGCCCGCATAGTGAACCGGAACAATCGCTTTTGTTTTTTCGGTGATGGCATCCTCAATCTTGGTCTCGTCGATGTTCATCGTATCCGGACGGATATCCACGTAGACGATTTTTGCTCCGCGCAGAACAAAGGCATCTGCAGTGGAAACAAACGTGTAGGACGGCATGATCACTTCGTCGCCCGGCCGAATCTCAGACAGGTAAGCTGCCATTTCCAGTGCATGGGTGCAGGATGTCGTAAGCATCGCATGTTTTACGTTGAAATTGTCCTGCATCCAGGCAGAACATTTCTTCGTAAAAGGACCGTCGCCGCACAGCTTGTTGTTTTCCTCTGCCGCCTGGCGGATGTATTCCAGTTCTGTTCCAATAAAAGGTGGTTTATTAAACTCTATCATTGTTTTTTCCTTATCTTTCTTCTATCCATTACTGTTTTATTTACTTTCAGAGCCCAAAACAAGCTCTTAGGTAGTCTTATTTTCTCACAAATCCCTGTGGATTTCAAGACACGATTTTGACATGACAGCCATATCATCATACTGTCCATAAAGCCAAAAGAACCCTTGATTTCTCAAGGGTTCCATAAGTAGCGAGAGGGGGATTCGAACCCTCGACACCGCGGGTATGAACCGCGTGCTCTAGCCAACTGAGCTATCTCGCCATATTCATTTTCAACACCGTTTTTCATAAAATATGGGGCCTATAGGGCTCGAACCTATGACCCTCTGCTTGTAAGGCAGATGCTCTCCCAGCTGAGCTAAGACCCCACATCAGTGTTTTGTCTGTCGGCTTTTTATCTGTATCACCAACCGACTTCGTTAGTATAGCATTCCACCCGCCAAATGTCAACACTAATTTTCAAATTTTTTCGATTTTTTCAACTTTTTCTCCCGCCACTCTTTCAGGTACTGCTCCTGTTCCAGATCTTCCCGTTCTTTCTCCCATCCTGCCGCCCGGCAGAGCGTCCATGCAAGCAGAAGAAATACGGCAAAAATCCCCGCCAGACAAACGATTCCCATCTTTTCCGACCGCCTTTCCTGTTCTGATTCTGCTAAAAAGCAAAGGATCTCCTTACTATTGTATCCGGAACGGCGGCGCTTTATTCCCTTTTCTGAATAAAAAGACAAAGCCGCCAGATTTCCCTTTCACCGGGATTCTGGCGGCTCCATTTTACTCAAAATTAAAATTCACATTCACGTTACGCTTCGTCAATCGCTTTTCCAATATCATGGCGGTAATATTTATTGTCAAAGTCAACCCATTCAACAGCCTTATATGCATTCGCACGTGCCTCTTTCAGGGTATCGCCAAGTGCTGTCACGCCGAGTACACGGCCTCCGTTCGTCACGATCTCGCCGTCCTTGAACTTCGTTCCGGCGTGGAAGCAGTAGTAGCCCTCATGCTCTTTGAATGTCGCAAGCCCACGGATCGGGAATCCCTTCTCGTAGGAAACCGGGTAACCGTTCGAAGCCAGTACAACGCAGACACACGCATTGTCTGCAAACTGCAGATCAATCTGGTCAAGCGTTCCATCGATGCAGGCTTCAAATACATCGATGATATCTGTTTTCATACGAGGAAGCACAACCTGTGCCTCCGGATCGCCAAAGCGGGCATTGTACTCCAGCACCTTCGGTCCATCCGGTGTCAGCATCAGTCCGAAGAAGATCACGCCTTTAAACGGTCTTCCCTCTGCTGCCATCGCATCTACTGTCGGCTGATAAATATATTTCTTACAGAAATCATCCACCTCTTTTGTGTAGAACGGGCTCGGAGAGAAGTTTCCCATGCCGCCGGTGTTAAGACCGGTATCGCCGTCTCCTGCTCTCTTGTGATCCTGCGCAGAACTCATCGTCTTGATCGTCTTTCCATCGACAAAAGAGAGCACGGAAACTTCGCGTCCCGTCATAAATTCCTCGATGACCATCTCATTTCCGGCACTGCCGAATTTCTTGTCGAGCATGATCGTCTTAACGCCCTCTTTTGCTTCCTCTAAGGTGTTGCAGATCAGAACGCCTTTTCCAAGCGCCAGACCGTCGGCTTTCAGCACGATCGGGAATTTTGCAGTCTCGAGATATTTCTCTGCCGCTTCTGGATCGGAGAATGTCTCGTATGCCGCCGTCGGGATATGGTATTTTTTCATCAGGTCTTTGGAGAACGCTTTCGATCCTTCCAGGATTGCCGCATTCTTTCTTGGTCCGAATACGCGCAGTCCCTCTGCCTCAAACGCATCGACAACACCGCCGACCAGCGGATCATCCATGCCGATGACGGTCAGGTCAATCTCTTTTTCTTTCGCAAAAGCAACGAGCTTGTCAAACTCCATCGCTGCAATATCGACACACTCTGCGTACTCCGCAATTCCTGCGTTTCCAGGAGCGCAGTAAATCTTGTCTACCTTCGGGCTCTGCGCCACCTTCCAGGCAATCGCATGCTCTCTTCCGCCGCTTCCTACAATCAGTACTTTCATCGCTCTTACTCCTTTATCTTTACGTGTCCGTCTTCTACCGTTACTTTTCCGTTTGCAATCAGATCAATCGCACGCGGCATGATGACCCACTCGGCCTCTTCCATGACGCGCTGCTGCAGTGCCTTCGGTGTATCGCCCTCGTGCACTTCGACTGCCTTCTGCAGAATAATCGGGCCGGTGTCTGTTCCGCCGTCCACAAAATGAACCGTCGCTCCCGTCACTTTGACGCCGCGGGATAATACGCCCTCGTGCACTTTCAGTCCGTAATAGCCCGTTCCGCAGAACGACGGAATGAGGGACGGATGAATGTTGATGATCTTATTCGGATAAGCATCCACAATGCTCTGCGGGATCACAACCAGGCATCCTGCGAGCACAACGAGATCGACGTTGTACGACTGCAGTTTCGCCAGCAGTGCCTCGTTGAATGCTTCTCTCGATGCAAAGGTCTTCGGGGAAAGGCATACCGCATCAATCTCCTTCTTTTTCGCACGCTCCAGCGCATACGCTCCTGCATTGTTGCTGATGACAACAGAAACCTCCGCGTTTGTGATGGTTCCCTCGTCAATCGCATCCAGAATCGCCTGCAGGTTCGTGCCGCCGCCGGAGACGAGAACTGCTAATCTTAGCATAACTGTACTCCTTTTTCTCCGTTTTCAATATGTCCGATCACATACGGAGTATCGCCGGTGGAACGGATGGCTTTCATGGCTGCATCTACATCCTCCGGATCAACGGCCAGTACCATTCCGATACCCATGTTGAAGGTGTTGTACATCATCTGCTCGTCAATATTGCCCTTCTTTGCCATCAGATCGAAGATCGGCGGTACGGTGTAGCTGTCTTTCTGTACAACGGCTACGGTGTTGTCTTTGAGCATACGCGGAATGTTCTCGTAGAAGCCGCCTCCGGTGATGTGGCTGCACGCTTTTACGGTTACGCCGGCATCTTTGATCGCACGGAGTGCTTTTACATAGATCCGGGTCGGTGCAAGCAGGGTCTCGCCGAGGGTTGCGCCGAGCTCATCATAGTATGTATTCAAAGAATCTTTTGTCATATCAAAGACCTTGCGGACAAGAGAAAATCCATTGCTGTGAACGCCTGTGGAAGCCATTCCGATCAGCACGTCTCCGGCTGCCAGATTTTCGCCGGTAATCATATCTTTCTTGTCGCAGACACCGACAGCAAAGCCTGCCAGATCGTACTCATCCTCCGGCATCAGGCCCGGATGCTCTGCGGTCTCGCCGCCGATCAGTGCCGCGTCGGACTGCAGACAGCCTTCTGCAACGCCTTTTACGATCGAAGCGATTTTCTCCGGATAGTTCTTTCCGCATGCGATGTAGTCCAGGAAGAACAGCGGTTCTCCGCCGGCACATGCGATATCATTCACACACATGGCAACAGCATCGATGCCGATGGTGTCGTGTTTATCAAGAATCATGGCGAGCTTCACCTTGGTTCCGCATCCGTCTGTACCGGAAAGCAGCACCGGCTCTTCCATTTCTTTGATTTTTGCCAGGGAAAAAGCGCCGGAAAAACCGCCAAGGCCGCCTAATACCTCCGGGCGCATGGTTTTCTTTACATGCTCTTTCATTAATTCTACTGATTTGTATCCAGCTTCAATATCTACTCCTGCGTTCTTGTAATCCATGGTGAACCTCCCTTGTCCTTTGTTTTTATTTACTGTAGTTACGGTATCCTGTTTCCTGCAGTTTTGCGTCTTTTGCCTCAACCTGCTCTTTCATTTCCTGTGTATATGCTTTCAGTTTTGCAAGCAGTTCCGGATCGGAAGTTGCAAGAATCTTTGCTGCCAGGATTCCGGCATTGGCACCGCCATTGATGGCAACGGTTGCTACCGGAATGCCGCTCGGCATCTGTACGATGGAGTACAGGGAATCACGACCTCCAAGCGATGTGGTATGCATCGGAATTCCGATGACCGGCATTGGGAAAATAGCTGCGCACATACCCGGCAGATGAGCTGCCATACCTGCGCCTGCAATGATAACCTTGAAGCCTTTCTCCTCTGCGGTTTTTGCATATTCGAAAAATACATCCGGCTCGCGGTGTGCGGAGATGATTTTCATCTCGTACTCAATTCCAAATTTTTCCAGCATGTCGGCTGCTTTGCTCATTACCGGCATATCAGAGTCGCTGCCCATCACAATTCCTACTTTAGCCATGTTGTTCTCCTTTTCTGATTAACTGTTCTAAGCGTTATTCATTAGTTATGCTTATATTTATGTTTTAATCATTCAGTTCTGCTTATAATATACTAAGCAGGCGCAGAAATGTCAACCCATAATCAGCCAAAAGGTTCATTTAATTCTTCCGTTCCCGGCAGGACGAAGCGTCCGTCCTCAATGAGAGGGATCGTCGTTCCGTCTGCTTTTTCGACCGCAACCGACTGCAGTTCGCGGTACGGAATCGTGATGTCCGTGTGGCATCCGAAGTATGCTTTCGACGGATCTTCTTTCCGTTTTGCCGAAACCTCGTTCTCGCGCGCGATTACTTCTTTTCCGTCCGGGTTGTACATCGGGCTGTCCTCCGCCCAGGCGTAGCAGGTGTCGCCTATCGCAAAATGCGGGCCCATCTTCTCTGCGATCAGGATCGGCAGTTTTCCGGCGATGCCGTACTGCTCTGCCATCACGTACGCCATCGTGTTCGTTCCGATGGCAAACTCACCGATCGGCAGCGTCCTGTGGTGATACAGCAGGTTTTCTTCTATATAAGTACGATTGTCCTCTTCTTTTTCGAAGTTTGCGCAGTCATACGCGGTGATCATGCCGTCGGTCAGCGTCAGGCAGAGATCGCGGTAATACAGCTCGTTCAGGTAGACTCCCGTCACATGGAGCACGCCTGTCGTGCCGGTAAGGCTCGGGGAAGTAAAGACCTCTCCGACCGGAATATTGCAGTCGGCAACACAGTTCTCGAAATTCGTCTCTTTCGCAGGATCGTTCAGATGATGCAGCATCACGCGCAGATCCGTTCTGTTCTCTCCTTTTCCAAGCACATGCACGGAAACACCCTCGTCGAGCGCATCGATCAGGTACTGCTGGATGCGCTGGTATTTTTCGTAATCGAGCGTGTTGATCTTTACGATCTCACAAAAAATTTTTTCGTAGCGCGGATCGATCTCCGGCATCGGGTAGGCGATGATCGTGTAGCCGTACTCGTCATCCTTGATATAGCGGTTTACAATCTGGCCCGCCTCGTTCTGGAAACCGACACGGAGCTTTTGCTGGCGCTCATTTAAGTGCAGTGCCTGTTTTTTATTTACTGGCTCAAACGGAACTTCGCCGAAGGTTTCCACCACGGCAGGGCCGGCATAGCCGTCCGCCAGTTCTTTGTACTCGTCGTATTTCACCTGCATCGCGCGGAGCCGTCTCTTCACGAGATCCTCGTTGAGATACAGCGCCTCATCGTTCCGGTGATCGTAGTCATACTGCTTATTCGCAGACGCACCGGCAACCCACGTTCTCCGCGCGCCGCTGGAAATCACCGGCTCGAGTCCCATCTCGCGGAACTGTAATATTGCCGCACGGATCATGCGCTCAAAACCGATGTGGAAGCGGATGCTGACTGTCTTCTTTTTCGACAGATCTTTTCGCGCCACGAGAAAGCACTTGCGGAAGCCTTCTGTGTAGGTGCGTGCCATCGCGTCGATTTCTTCCTGGCTGAACGTATTTAAAAAGCGGGCTGTACCCTTCTCATTTTCGGTGATATATTCGCCGTACTGGTACAGATACCGCAGATCCGTCAGATCAGATTCCATCACAATATCCTTCACAAAGTGCAGCGACGGGTCGACGATTTCGCGCACCTGGTATTCCTGGCGCTCCTCGGCGTAATCGCTCACATACCAGTAAATGCTCTCTTTTACATACTGCGCGGACGGCAGCGTCTTCTCCTCGAACATCGCATACAACTCGAGATACAGCTCCATCGCCGCAGTCAGCTCCAGCAGGCGGTCCTCATAGACCCAGACAACAGCATTTCCCAGCTCCCGGTACAGGCAGCAGAGGCTCCTTCCATGCGTTTCACCAAGTGCCCGCACGGCAAACGCCGGGTTTCCGTAGGAGGTCTCATACCACTCCCCGATCACATCTTCATACGGCTCGCGGTTAAAAACAGCCAGCTCTTCCTCGGATGCTGTTTTTAGATATCCTTCTGCGATTCTGCTCCGGATCTGGTCCATTTTGCAGAGGTACTGTGCCATCTGTGCAAAAAAATCGCGGTACGGCTGCGGAACGCTTTTTTCCGCCGGAATCTGGCGGATCCGCTCAATTGCAAGCGCATACCGCTCGTTTAATAATTCATCCGTCATAAAAAAATCCCTTTCTGTTTCTCTTTAACTGTTACGAGGGGCAGATCTGCCCCTCATTCTTCTTAACTTATTCCTGTTTTTCTTCCCGGTCGTCAATAATTTTTCCATCCCGGATACTCTGTTCGAGAATCTCTTCCATATAACTCCAGATCTCCTCGGAGCCGGTCGCCGTCTTCTCGTTTCGTTTTAACGGCTGGGAAATCCGCACATTGTGGCTGGTCCAGTCTTTTCCATCGTTCTCATGATTTAAAAGCAGCGGCTGGAAATTGTCCATCACATGGGCAAAGCGCGCTTCCGGTGTCTCATACGCTTCGAACTCGAGCCAGAGATCCATCAGCATTTTTCCCTGATCCTCCGGCAGCAGGCCGTAGATGCGCTCGGCCGCTTTGTGTTCTCTCTCGTCTTTTGTTTTGTTTGCCTCCGCGTCGTACGCATACGTGTCGCCTGCATCAATCTCCACGAGGTCGTGGATCAGCAGCATGAGCATCGTTCTGCCGATGTCGATTTTCTCATTCGAATATTCCTGCAGCAGAAATGCCATCACCGCCATGTGCCATGCGTGCTCCGCGTCGTCCTCCTGGCGCGAATAGCCGCGGATGTGCGTCTGGCGCAGGATCTGTTTTTCTTTATCAATCTCCAGAATAAAATTCAGCTGTTTTTCAAAACGTTCGCGATCCATCTTTTTCCCCTTTTCTTTTATATGTACTCCCGGAGTCTTTCTGTGCTTGATTTTACGAGAGTACATTTATCTCACACCGATCAGAAACAGTGCCAGCCATGCGACCAGCATGCCGCCACTCGTAATCGAGCCGAGAACCGACATTCTGTGGCTGACCTGTTCTTCTTTAAAGCTCTTCATTCCCACATAGAAGCCGTATCCCGACAGAAGGAATGAGAACAGTCCCGCTGCTCCGAGAAAAATGCCTCCGTTTCCGCGGAATGCAAACGATACGCCCGAAGCCAGCAGAAACAGAAAGACCGAAGCACCTGCCATATAGAGAGCTTCCTTTCCGCCTTCCGACGGCTTCCGGACAAAATTGTAATTATACTTCTTCCTCGCCATATTTCCATCTCCTGAATTTATTGCAGATCAGGAATGCGCCGCAGCCGATCATGGCTCCAAGCGTATTCAGCATCAGATCATCTACATCAAAGCAGCCCACCTTCGTGATGAGCTGAATCGTCTCCACGCAGAGGCTGAACATAAAACCAAGAAGCGATACTTTCCAGAAACTCTCCATTTTTTTGTGCATCACCGGAACGATAAAGCCGAACGGCAGAAAACCGATCACATTGCCCGCCAGATTTAAAAATGCGGCAAGGAATCCCACCTTTTCGCGGTAAATCCAGAACCGTCTGATTTCCTGAAACGGCACCAGATTGTAACGGTAATCCAGTTCAAAAAAGTTTCTTCTCCCGTATTCTTCTGCAAAAAACAGAAAATAAACGAGCGCAAGAAGATACACCAGAAATAAAATCCGTCCCACAACGCGGATTCTGGCTTTCGTCTCCTGCTTCATCTTCGTTTCCCCTTTCTGCGTTGTTCTCCCCTCTGCTATCAGAAACGCCGGCATACCTCATCGGCGCACGCGCTTCCGAAATATCCCGGCATTTTTTCTTTTTAAAAGGCGCTTTTAGAACATGATTTCCCCGCGTCGTTTCAGCAGGCCTGCCCCGCTTACGATCATCAGAACACCGGTTGCCACGCCAACAACAACCAGTACGGCGCCCATAGCGATATTTCCGCCGCCGACACGTCCCATGGTTTTATAAATCTTTTCATTCATAGCGCAAAACTCCCTTTCCCGGTGTACCGCATCTTATTTCACGCCGTACTCCTCATAATATGCATCAATGGCAGCCTTCATCTTGTCATCGATCTGAATTTTGCCCTGGCATGGACGGTTGTACAGATACGTGATAACGTCCTCCATGGTTACAATGGCATTTGCCGGGAAGCCATAGGTTTCCTGGATTTCCTCGAGTGCGCTCTTATCGCCTTTTCCGCGCTCCATGCGGTTTAAGGATACCATCAGTCCTTTGATCTCCACATTGCCCTGTGCCTGGATGATCGGGAAGGTCTCCTCGATGGATTTTCCGGAAGTGGTTACATCCTCAATAATGACAACGCGGTCACCGTCTTTGATCTTGCTTCCAAGCAGCAGTCCTGCATCTCCACCGTGGTCTTTGGCTTCCTTCCGGTTGGAGCAGTAGCGTACTTCTACACCGTAGAGATCATGAATCGCAATTGCTGTTACAACACTGAGCGGAATTCCTTTGTATGCCGGTCCGAACAGAACGTCAAAATCCAGCCCGTAGTTGTCATGGATTGCTTTTGCGTAATACTCGCCGAGACGTTTTAACTGACTGCCGGTTACGTAAGCGCCTGCATTCATAAAGAACGGGGATTTTCTTCCGCTTTTCAGGGTGAACTCTCCAAATTTTAATACCTGGCTCTCGACCATGAATTCAATGAACTCTTTCTTATACTGTTCCATCTTATTTTCCTCCATATTTTCAGGGGAAGGCATCGGTTCTCGCATGCCGCCCGTTTTTACTTCTATTCTGTTCTATACTACCATAAATGCCTCTGTTTTTCCAGTCCAGACACAGGATTTCGCATAAAAAACATAAAATCCACACAAATAAATTTCATTCTCTGACGCAAAAAATCCCTCCGCCCAGAGAACGGAGGGATTTTGATATGTTTTCTTTTTAGAAATCTACTTCTGTATCATAGTAGCAGCATTTCAGCAGTTTTTCCATCTCTTCAACAGATGGCTGTCTCGGGTTGGATCCGGTGCAGGCATCGGCGATGGCATTTACAGCGATGTCGTGCAGTCTCTCCAGGAATACGTCTTCCGGAACGAAGCCCTGCTCGGTTGGATAGCTGTCTTTTCCGTAGTTCTTGATGCAGTGCGGAATGTTCAGTTTGTCGTTCATGCCGCGCAGATAGTCAATGAGGAGTTTTACTTTCTCTTCCGTTGTCTCGCCGCCAAGTTTCATCTCGTCAGCGATCACTGCATAACGTTTTGCTGCAGTCTCGTCTTTTGCGTTGAACGCGATAACCTTCGGCAGGTACATAGCGTTTGCTGCGCCGTGGATCAGGTGAGCGCCGTAATCAGCGAATGCTGCGCCTGTTTTATGTGCCATGGAGTGAACAATGCCAAGAAGTGCATTGGAGAATGCCATACCAGCGAGGCACTGTGCGTTGTGCATGCTGTCACGTTTTGCCATATCTCCGTTGTAGGAATCTACCAGGTCTGCCTGAATCATCTTGATTGCATACAGTGCCAGCGGATCGGTGAAGTCACAGTTCGCGGTGGAAACGTATGCCTCGATTGCATGGGTCATAGCGTCCATACCGGTGTGAGCAACTAACTTTTGCGGCATCGTCTCTGCCAGATCCGGATCTACGATTGCAACGTCCGGCGTGATTTCGAAGTCTGCCAGCGGGTATTTGATACCTTTTTCATAGTCTGTGATAACTGCGAACGCGGTTACCTCGGTTGCTGTTCCGGATGTAGAAGAAATTGCACAGAAATGAGCTTTTCTGCGGAGTTTCGGCATTCCGAATACCTTGCACATTTCTTCGAAGGTGATGTCTGGATACTCGTATTTGATCCACATTGCTTTTGCTGCGTCGATCGGAGATCCGCCGCCCATTGCTACGATCCAGTCCGGCTGGAACTCTTCCATCGCTTTTGCTCCGCGCATAACAGTCTCGACTGACGGGTCAGACTCGATTCCCTCAAAAAGCTGTACTTCCATGCCGGCTTCTTTCAGGTAGTCTACTGCGCGATCCAGGAAACCGAAACGTTTCATGGAGCCGCCGCCTACACAGACGATTGCACGTTTTCCTTCGAATGTTTTCAGTGCCTCTAAAGCACCCTTTCCGTGGTATAAATCTCTTGGTAATGTAAATCTTGCCATTGTTCAGAACCCCTTTCTTGTTTTGCTTCTGATGGACAGCTCCGGCAGATCAGATCAGCAGAATTTCTGTTTTTCCTACTCTCTGTTTGAGCCGCCTTTTGTCTTTTGTTTTCGACTTTGTTATTATTATAACAAACTTTTTCAGGGATTTCCAATACAAAAATGATATTTCCTGATGTCAATTATATATGTCTTATTTACTCCCGTGCCGCCCGCAATGCCTGTTTTTCACGGTACATCGCTCTTTTCCTCCAGCTTTCCGCTTCCAGATATTTCACGAAAAACACTCCCAACCACTTTCAACGCCTCCGCCAGATCCTCCCGAAAATCCTCATCCCCTCTCCGCAGACTATTCACCCTGCACCCAAACACCCTCTCATGCCCCGTACAGTGCAGATACCTGCCGTCCCCCAGATACATCCCCACATGCCCCCTCCAGAACAGCAGATCCCCGGCCTTCGCCCGTTCCTCCACCAGACACATCTCCTCCCCTTCTCTCCAGATCGCTTTCATCGGATACCCTTCCCTGATATCCGCATCCCGCCAAATCAAAACCCCATTCATCAAATACACCATAAACACCACACCCGAACAGTCAATCCCATCCGCCGCCTTCCCGCCCCACCGGTACTGGCATCCAAGATACCCCTTCGCACACTCCACAACCTTCCTCCGAAACTTCTCTTCCGACCACCCCTCCGGAATCCCCTGCTCCACAAAAAACCTCTCTTCCGATTTTCCCCACAAAAACCGATCCGAATCCAGTCTTTTTCTTAATGCCACCTCCGGCACAAACCCACTGATCCCATTCGCCAGTTTCACCCTGCAATACCCATTCTCCGTCTCCTCCATTTTCTCCACAAAACACCCCCGTCCCAGCGTCTCCAACATCCGCGACTGCACCCGCGCTCCCCTCATCACATCCGCAAACCCGCGTGTCACCACATACGTATTCCCTGCCTTTTCCCTCTCCTCCATCCACTCCCGGCTTTTCTCTTCAATCAAATTCCTCTCCATCCACCCCCGATACCCATAATGCGTCCAAACCTCAATCCACTCCCCCTCATCTTCCCACATCACGCTCCATCCAAAAAACACCTCATCCACCACATCCACCCCATTCTCCTCATACAAAAACGCCCGCTTCACTTTAATGATCCCATACTTCATCTCACATACCACCTTCCATTTTCTATATACTATGCACCCACCACAACACTCTCACGCCGATCCGCCCCCGGCGGATCCAGACCTACTTCGTTTCAGCTCCACACAACCAGATCTCACTGGAATTTGCGCCTGCGGTGTGGCGGGCATAGAAAAAGAGGGCGGAACTGTGCCCATTCTGAGCCACAGTTCCGCCCTCTTTTTCTCGCCCGCCGCACCGCAGATGCGAAGCCGCTCGAGGCCGTCCGTCTTATCTCACCGCCCCGATCAGCGAATTAATATCGTCAACCTTATGCCTTCTCATATACTCTTCGATACCGCGAACCGTTTCAACAGTCGCATACGGATTAAAGAAATTCGCCGTCCCAATCGAAACCGCCGTAGCCCCCGCCAGAATAAACTCCAGCGCATCCTCCGCCGACGCAATACCGCCCATACCAATAATCGGCACTTTCACTGCCTGCGCCACCTGATACACCATCCGCACCGCAATCGGCTTCACCGCCGGCCCCGACATACCGCCAGTCTTATTCGCAATCGCAAACTTCTGCCGTTCAATATCAATCTTCATCCCAGTAAGCGTATTGATCAGCGACAGCACATCCGCCCCGCCGGCTTCCGCAGCCCGCGCCATCTCCGTAATATCCGTCACATTCGGGCTCAATTTCATAATAATCGGCTGCTTCGCATATTTTTTAACTTCTCTGGTGATCGCCTCCACCGCCTTCGGATCCTGTCCAAACGCAATACCGCCCTCCTTCACATTCGGGCACGAAATATTAATCTCCAGCAGATCCACCGGCTCCGAAGTCAATCGCTCCACAACCTCACAGTAATCCTCCGTCGTCCGTCCACACACATTCACCACAATCTTCGTGTCAAACTGTTTCAAAAACGGAATATCCCTCTCACAGAACACATCAATACCAGGATTCTGCAGTCCGATCGCATTCAGCATTCCGCCGTAAACCTCCGCAATACGCGGCGTCGGATTCCCCGGCCACGGCACATTCGCAACACCCTTCGTCACAACCGCGCCAAGCTCCTTCAAATCCACAAACTCACTGTACTCCGCGCCGGAGCCAAACGTACCAGATGCCGTCATAACCGGATTCTTCAGTTCCACACCCGCCAGATTCACACTTGTCTTCATCGCTTTTTCTCCTCCTCGCGTCACTTACAGCTCAATTTCCGTACTTAAAAAGACCGGTCCGTCCTTGCAGATCCGCTTGTTGTGCACATGTGAATGACCATCCACCTCAGTCGACTGGCAGACACACGCAAGACATGCGCCAACGCCGCACGCCATCTTCTCTTCCATCGAAATCCAGCATGGAATTCCCTTTTCCAGACCGTACGCCTTAATCGCACGCAGCATCGGAGCCGGACCGCAGGCAAAAATTACATCTGCTTCCAGATGATCCTCGCGCACCGCATCCATCACATTGCCCTTCACACCGGCACTTCCGTCCTCCGTTGCAATATGAAGATCGCCTGCCGCAGCAAACTCCTCATTTAAGAACAACTCATCGCGGTAACCACAGCAGATGATCGTGTCCGTTCCAAGATCCTTCGCCGTCTGCAGCATCGGCGGAACACCGATACCGCCGCCCATCAGCATCACACGTTTTCCCTTACCTTCCTCGATCGGGAATCCATTTCCAAGCGGTCCTAAAATATCAACCTCATCCCCCGCTTTCAGATGCGAAAACTCCTCCGTTCCTGCACCTGCCACACGGTAGACAATCCGAAGTCTTCCTCCCTCTCGGTCGATCTCACAAAGAGAAATCGGACGCGGCAGAAGACGGCTGCCGTCCTTCGAAAACAGAGAAATAAACTGGCCGGCCTTCGCCTCTTTCGCAATCACTTTCGTGGAAATCCACATGCTGTAAATTCCTTTTGCAATGCACTCCTGACTTTCCACAGTACAGCATTCCTTGATTTTCATAAGCTGAACACTCCTTTTATTTTCTTGAATCGGCGAAAAGCCCAAAATATCCTCCGGCGGACATAACGTCTACCCGGCAGACCTTCTGAGCTTTTCACCCTGTATTCTTATTTTGCAGCAGCAAGCGCCCCGCTGATATCCTCAACCATATCCTTTACAGCTGCTCTCGAAGCATCCGCAAAGTTCTCAGTGCCAAACTCGGCATATTTTTCCTGTTTGTAAGCAGCGATAATACCTCTCGAAGAGTTTACGATTGCACCCAGTCCGTCCTCATTGAAGAAGTGAACGAGGTCTTTTCCTTTTCCGCCCTGTGCACCGTAGCCCGGTACCAGGATGTAGGATTTCGGCATTACCTTACGCAGCACCTTGCCCATCTCCGGGTACGTAGCGCCGACAACAGCTCCCACATAGCTGTAATCATCGCCCATGTGCTCCTCGCCCCACGCGGCAACCTGCTCGCCGACCCACTCATACAGCGGACGTCCGTCGATGATGCGGTCCTGGAACTCGCCGCTGGACGGGTTCGAGGTTTTTACCAGAACAAAGATACCTTTTTTCTCCTCTTTGCAGACCTTGATGAACGGTTTTACGCCGTCAGATCCAAGATACGGATTGACAGTTGCAAAATCCTCATGGAATCCGGCGTAGGATTTGCTTCCCACTTGCACGTGGCCGAGGTGGCCGACTGCATACGCCTCAGAAGTAGAACCGATATCGCCTCGTTTGATATCGCCGATGACAACGAGACCCTTTTCCTGGCAGTAGGAAACGGTCTTCTCATACGCTGCCATTCCCGGAACGCCGAACTGCTCATACATGGCAACCTGCGGTTTTACAGCCGGAATCAGATCGTATGTTGCGTCGACAATCGCTTTATTGAACTGCCAAACGGCCTCTGCAGCTCCTTCAAGTGTCTCGCCGTACTCGGCAAATGCCTTTTTCTGTACGTGCTCCGGCACATAGTTCAGCATCGGGTCCAGACCTACGACGATCGGTGCATTTGTTTTTTTAATGTTTGCAATCAGTTTGTTAATCATCTGCTTACTCTCCCTCTTCTTTCTTTTCTTATAGAAATTACTCAGCTTCGTATACAATCTTGCCGCCGCATACGGTAGCCATAACTTTTCCTTTGACTTTCTTGCCGCCGAACGGAGTGTTTTTGCCCTTGGAAACAAACTCCTTCGGATCGATCACATACTCTGCTTCCGGATCGATGACAACCACATCGGCGTCCATGCCAGGTGCAAGAGAACCTTTCTTGTCCAGGTGCAGGATTTTTGCCGGATTGTAGCTCATCTTCTCCGCCATCTGCATTGGGGTGATGACCTCGGTATCCACAAGTTCGGTGATGGTAAGAGCCACGCTCGTCTCCAGTCCGACGATGCCGAACGGAGCTTTCTTGAAGGACTCCTGTTTCTCGGTCAGCGCATGCGGTGCATGATCGGTGCTGATGACATCGAAGACATCGTCTTTCAGACCCTGGCGCAGTGCCTCGAGATCCTCTTTCGTACGGAGCGGCGGATTCATCTTGTAGTTGGTGTCGCCCTTTACGATGTCGTCGCTGCAGAGGGTAAAGTGATGCGGGCAGACCTCGGCGGAAATCGAAACGCCGGCCTTTCTCGCCTCACGCACCATATCCACGCTCTCTTTGGTCGAGCAGTGGCACAGATGCAGGTGTGCACCTGTCTCTGCGGCAAGTACGATATCTCTTGCAACAATCGTGTTCTCTACGGAGTTTGTGATGCCCGGCAGATGCCACTCTCTCGAGTTTGCATCCTCATTCATGCAGCCGCCGTTTACGAGGTTCTTGTCCTCGCAGTGAGCCAGCACCGGAATGTTTTTCTCTGCGGCAATCTCCATGGCCTCTTTGTAGAGCAGCGCGTTCATAACGGATTTTCCGTCCTCGCTGATCGCCGGGATGCCGGCTTTTACCATGCCTTCGATATCGGCGAGCTCTTCACCCTTCTGTCCTACTGTGATGGCGCCTGCCTGCAGTACATTAATCGGAGAAAAACGGTCTGCTTTGATCGTTACATAGTTGACTCGGTCCGGGCTGTCGATGACCGGTTTTGTATTCGGCATCGCTACCAGCGTTGTCACGCCTCCTTTTGCTGCTGCTTTCGAACCGCTTTCAATATCTTCTTTATATGTCTGCCCCGGGTCGCGGAGATGTACATGCATATCGATGATGCCAGGCATTACATAGCAGCCTTTTGCATCTATTACCTGCGCATCTTTTACGCGGATTCCTTTTTCAACCCGTGTAATAACACCGTTTTCGATCAGAACATCACTGATTTCGTCTTTTTGGGTGGCCGGGTCGATGACCTGTCCATTTTTGATTAAGATACTCATCTTACGTTCTCTGATCCTTTCTTTTCTTCTGGCCGTCGTCCGACCATTTATTCCTTTTTATAATACACGAAATCTTTCCTGAAATAAAGAGTTTTTTCTTGACTTTTTTGATTTGCAAGATTATAATAGTCTCAATCGAGAAGATGTTGAGATGTAATACGTGGTCACTAGCTATTAGAGATTATATTAGCATTCACCTTCAATATAATCTGTAATAGCTAGTGAATTTTTTTACCAAAAGTTCACTCGCTTATGGGGGAACATATGCATTCCCACATCATGCTTATTTTTTAATTTTATGGAGGTAACTCACAATGAACAAGGGAACAGTGAAATGGTTTAACGCAGAGAAGGGCTATGGCTTCATCACAGGCGAAGACGGAAACGATGTATTCGTACATTTCTCCGCTATCCAGGGTGAAGGATTCAAAACTCTTGACGAAGGTCAGGCGGTTACTTACGATCTTACCGAGGGTGCTCGCGGAATGCAGGCTTCCAACGTTGTTAAATGCTAATTAACCATAAGCGAAAGGCCGGAGGATGTATGTCCTCCGGTTTTTTAATTTACGCGGACAACGAGCCAAAGTCCGTGCCTGCACGAGACCTTGGCGACTGCCGCGATAACTTGAGAAACTCGCGGAGCGTGTTTCTCATAGTTTTTTCTATAGCAAGACCCGAAAATAATGCAAAAAAGGCAGTGCTGCAGAGCGCGAATTGCAAGGAACAGATTTGAAGGCGTACCGGGGTACGACGAAAATCTGTGACGCAGTAATTCACGCTCTGCGGTGCTGAATTTTTTGCATTATTTTCGGGGATTGCTATAAATCTCTATAACAAAAGCGCTTATCACTCCGGGATTTTCCCGTCTGTGGTAAGCGCTTTTACTTTCTTTAACAATTCTGCTTATTCCGCTGTACTTTCGCTGATGGAATCTGCTGTGCTGTCACTTGCCGTATCTGCTGTGCTGTCCGAAGATGTATCGGAAGCATCAGAGCTGTCGCTGGTGTCATCTGCACTGCTGTCGCTGGATGTGTTGGTCTCGCTCAGATAATTCTGAATATCCGTCACGTTCATCGTTGTGGTTTCTGTCGTGCGGTTCGCCTTTTTCTCTGCTACCGAGTTCTGGTAAACAGCAACGGAGAACCAGCCGATCAGGGTAGCCAGAACAACGACGAAAGCGGTAACTTCCAGTCTCGTGATCCATCTTTCACGTCTCATGATTTTCTCACGGTTCGCTTTTTCCTTTTTATAGCGGTCAACTTTTTCCTGACTCATGGTTCTACTTCTCCTTTGATTTCTAAAAAGTGCTCGGCGGCACTTTCAAACATGTTGAAAATTATACTACATTTTCAACAAAAAGGGAAGAGAAAAGTTATAATGCAATGATAATTCCGCCGTCATTTGCATACATACTGCTGACGCCCTGGGTATCGAGTACGAAGACATCCTGTACCGCAAGGCGCTCCAGAAGGGCTTCTTTTACCATCTCGGCGCGCTCCGGGCAGTTGCAATGAGAGATGGCAAGCGTTTTGTTTTCTACATGCTGTGCGTCATTTACAATGGCATCGACCATTTTCATCAGTGCTTTGTTGATGCCGCGCGCCTGATCGAGCTGTACGATATCGCCCTCCGGTGTGGCTCCCATAACCGGTTTGATCTTAAGCGCGGATGCAACAAGTGCTTTTGTTTTGGAAAGGCGGCCGTTTTTCCGCAGAGTTTCGAGATTTTCCAGCACGAAATAGGTGTTCTGTGTGCTGATATAGAGTTCTACTGTCTCTACGACGCGCTCAAAGCTCATGCCGGCTTCCTCGCACTCCACGATTTTTTTCACAATCAGGGTCTCTCCTATCGATGCGCTTCTGGAATTGAATACGTGAATCTTCAGATCCTCGTTCTCCTCCTGCGCCAGGTTTGCACCGAGCACTGCGCTGTTATAGGAACCGCTGAGCTGTGCGGAAAGTGTGACCGCGTAGCACCGTTCTGCTCCGTTCAGAAAAGATTTCCGGAAATAATCCGGCGACGGGCAGGCGGATTTCGGGCACTCCGGACATTCCGCTACTCTCTTTAAAAAATATTTCTGGTCGAATGTCTCGTCATCCAGAATGGATTCTCCGCCGACTTCCAGGGTCAGCGGTGCAATTTCAATATTTCCTCTTTTTTTCATATCTGCTGTCAGTTCACAGCAGCTGTCTGCAACAATGTGAAAACTCATATATTTTGTCCCTCCAAACTTGATTCCGCTTTTTCTCACTGCGGACGTTTCGTATTTCCAATCACCGCTCTTTTTCAAACCTTCCTGAACTAGGGACGAATTCGACACAGTGAATTTTTTGATATTTTGTCATGTAGTTTTGATAACTACATTTTATCATAACACACTTAGTGCTCCATTGCAAAAAGTTTTTTCCCAATAAAAGTTTTTCCGTTAAAAGTTTTTTCCTTTTCTTGTCGCACTCCCCTTTTTGCGGTATACTACGGTCATACGGCTTTTTTGTTTATGGATATTTTTCCATTGCTTATTTTCAGGAGGTGGTACGTATGGAATGGACTTTTTCGGATTCGGTCCGGCTTTCCCTGCTTTCGTTTTCGGAAGCTTCCAAAGCCTGCGCGGCGCTGCCCGGATTTTCTCTTTTCCGGCGCAGTCTGCAGCCGGAGCGCATCGAATACTGCCGCGCAGAGCTGCTGCCTGACTGCCTGGTCGGATCGCTTGCCGTCCCGGACAAGACGCATCCGCTTCACCTTGCATTCTCGCTTGCGTTTTATCTCGACCGGGGGCAGCTTATTCTGGCAGCCGACGAACAGACACTTCCGGCTTTGCAGAGCCTCCTCTTCCCGGAAGAACCGCTCGATACTTCCGATGTCTTCCACCTGTTTTTCTCGTTTCTGGAATCGCTGATCCAGGAGGATATGCTCTATCTGCAGAATTTTGAGAAGCGCCTCGCGACAATCGAGGAGTCTCTTCTCGACACTCTGCCAAAAGAGCTGCAGCGGACCCTGATCACGATCCGTCGGGAGCTGCTCGTGTTCCATGCCTATTACCAGCAGCTTCTCGACATGTGCGAAATACTCTCCGAGGACGAAAATCACTTTCTTCCCCCGGAATGCGCCCGTCAGTTTTCGCGCCTTGGAAACCGCGTGGACCGTTTGTACGACCACACCCAGATGCTGCGGGAGTACGCCCTGCAGATCCGCGAGATGCAGCAGGCGCAGATCGACCTGCGTCAGAACGATACGATGCGGATTCTGACGGTCGTCTCGACGATCTTTTTCCCGCTTTCCCTGATCGCCGGCTGGTACGGCATGAATTTTACGCATATGCCTGAGCTTTCTGCCCCGTATGCGTACTTCATCCTGATCGGCGTCTGTATTCTCATTGTTGCTGTTGAAATTTGGTATTTTAAAAAGAAAGGCTGGTTTTAACTACGGATGATTATCCTGCAGATTACACAGTTAAAGAATTTTATGAACACCCTGCTCCGTCTCGAGACATTTGACCGCTTTCCCGTCTCTGAGGCGTCGATCACAACGTTTACGACGTTCTCCATCGACGGCAGTCTTCACACGGACTTTTTCGATCCCGACGACGCGCAGCTCTTAAAAGAAAAAGGGCGGACACGGCTTCTCTGGAAAGATGTGAAATCGTTCTGCTATTCCGTCATCAAAGGAAAACGGACACCCCTGCAGTTCAAATTTGTGTTTCAGCTTCCGCAGGCGGCGTGCGAAAAAATGATCGCGGACCATGCGCTGCCGCTGGAAATAGAGAACGTGTTTGGATGCTTTCTGAATTTTCAGTATAAGGACGGAAAACTCTTACTTACCACCGGAACTTCCCTCAAAATCTTTACGATGGACAAGTCGCTCGACCGCGTCTTCGATGAGGAAGTCCGTCAGTTTCTGCTGAAAAATGAAATTGCATTTGAAGAACAGATATAAAGACAAAATACTTATTTAGAAAGGTTCTCTTTTTATGAATCAGATTATTATGTGGATCATGGCAGTCGGCGCGGTACTCGGCGGTGTCGACCGGATCGCTGGCAATCGCTTCGGATTTGGAAAACGGTTTGAGGAGGGCTTTACGCTGCTTGGACCGACGGCACTTTCCATGTCGGGCATCATCTGCCTCACCCCGCTGCTCTCCCGCTTTCTCCGTTTCGCCCTCGTTCCCATCTGGAACTTTTTTGGGCTGGATGCGGGACTTCTCGCCGGCATTCTCGCCATTGACATGGGCGGCTACCAGCTCGCCGGAGAGCTTTCGGCATCGCAGGAGATGGTGCGCTACGCAGGACTTGTGATTGCGGCGACGCTTGGCTGTACCATCACCTTTACGATTCCGGTCGGCATGGGAATGCTGAAAAGCGGCGACCGCCTCTTTTTCTCCCGCGGCATGCTGATCGGCACGGGCACGCTTCCCGTCACGATGATCGTCGGCGGACTGCTCTCAGGGCTCTCTTTTCTGCAGATCGTACTTCAGTCGCTCCCGGTGCTCCTCTTCTGCTTTCTGCTGATGTTCGGCATCTGGCGTTTTCCGGAGCAGACCGTGCGCGCGTTCACGGTATTTGCAGATGTGATCCGGCTTCTGACGACGATCGGCCTCATCGCGGGCGCGTTCTGCTATATGACCGGCTTTTCGCTGCTCCCGGACCTTGCGCCGCTGGAGGACGCGATGACGGTCGTCTCGTCCATCGGCATTGTACTGCTTGGCAGCCTTCCGACGGCGGAGCTTTTACAGCGGGTGCTCAAAAAGCCGCTCTCTTTTATTGGAAGAAAAACCGGCATGAACGACAGCAGTGCCGCCGGGCTTCTGATGGGCATTGTCAGCCCTGTTCCGGCGATCACAATGATGGAAAAAATGGACGAGCGCGGAAAGATTGTAAACGCAGCTTTCCTCGTCTCCGCCGCATCGACCATCGCCGCACATATGGGATTTACGTTCGGCACCGATCCTGATTTTGTCGTGCCGCTTCTCGTTGCAAAGCTCGCTGGAGGCATCGCCGCCGTCTGTGCCGCACTGTTTTTCACGAAGAAATCTGCTTAATTGTTTGAGAGCATACATAGCAACGCAATAAGACCTGCGCCGTTTGAAAGCGCAGGTCTTATTGCATTTCTTACTTATTTTCTATTTCTTATTTCACCATATCCTCTTTAATAATTCCATGCTCTTTTAAGAGATCTCCAACTACATTTCCATCTACCAGTTTCAGCAGAGGTTTTTTCAGCAGGTTGAGCGGTCCAGGAAGCTCGATTTCCAGCGGGGATTTTCCATCCATCAGTTTCACGGAGCTGTCCAGCAGGTCGCGGATATCGTAAACGCTGCCCCATACTTCCGGCACGCCGCGGTCTACGCCGAGGAGTCCGTAAACAGCTTCCATTGCGGTACGAACGGAATACTCTGTCGTGAAGATGGTATCTCTTGGTGTCTCAGCGAACTGTCCGAGGAATGCGAAGTTGACGCAGCCATCCGGGATGACATCCGGGCGGTCGCCCTTTCTTCTTGGCATAAAGAATGCGGTGATGTACGGCATCATGGTCGGTACGCAGACAGCGCTGTTCTCTGCCAGCTCCGGAATCTGGTCAACCGGCACGCCGAGGTGGTACAGCCACTCTTCGGTGATCTCTTTACCAGTGCACTCTTTCATCGGTTTCTTCACATAGTCGCCAGGTACATCGGTGAACAGGCTGTAAACCCATACGCATACCTTATCTTTATCCTGCTCTTTGAACTGTCCCTGACGGTTAATGGTCCAGCTTAAAAGCCACTTGGAATCCTGGCAGCTTACGATACCGCCGGTAACAACCTTTCCGGTTCTCGGATCACGTTTGCAGATATTGGTGATATACGGAATGATCTTATTGTCGAGAGTGGTAATTGTTGCGGATTCCCAGTTTGTCTTTGCAATATCGGAACAGAATTTCTCCGGATGTCCAAAGGACGGATCCTGTTTTGCAATGTTTTTCCACAGGCTCCAGCAGCCGCTCGTGCGGACCTCTGCATCACCGTTCGGTGCATGGTTCTGATCGCCGTAGATCGTGCCTTCGGTGCAGCTTCCGTTGGTAACGAAGACGAGGTCATTCTCCGTGAGAACGATGCCTTTCTCGACGCCGTTTACTTTGCACTCGATGGCTTTTGCTACTTTCTTTCCATCGTTGATTTCAAAGATAACGTTGGTTACTTCGGTATTGAACTGGAAGTCTACACCGGCATCCTCGAGGTATTTCTTCATCGGAAGAATCAGGGATTCATACTGGTTGTACTTCGTGAATTTCAGTGCGGAGAAGTCCGGCAGTCCGCCGATGTGGTGAATGAACCGCTGGAAGTACAGCTTCATCTCCAGTGCACTATGCCAGTTTTCGAATGCGAACATCGTTCTCCAGTACAGCCAGAAGGTGGAATTGAAGACTTCATCATCGAAAACATCCTCGATCGTCTTGTCGTACAGATCCTCGTCTCTTGTCATAAAGAGTTTCATGATCTCCATGCAGCCTTTCTGGCTCAGGTTGAACTTGCCGTCGGTATGGGCATCCTCGCCGCGGTTCTTCGTTGCACGGCACAGGGAGTAGTTCGGGTCTTTTTTGTTCAGCCAGTAATACTCATCAAGAACGGATACACCAGGTGTCTCAATTGACGGGATGCTGTGGAACAGATCCCACAGGCACTCGAAGTGGTTTTCCATCTCACGGCCGCCTCTCATGATGTAGCCGCGGGTCGGATCGTAGATACCGTCGCAGGCACCGCCGGCGATGTCCATGGCTTCCAGAATGTGGATGTGATCGCCTTTCATCTGGCCGTCTCTTACGAGGAAACACGCTGCTGCGAGGGCTGCGAGGCCGCTTCCTACGAGGTATGCGCTCTTCTCATCGACGCCTTCCGGTTTTTCCGGTCTTGCGAAGGCTTCGTAGTTTCCGTTGGTGTAATAAATGCCTTTGCTGTTTTTCTTATCTTTTCCGCGCTCGGTGTTGCGGTAATCATTCTTTGGTTCTGATGTTACAGTGGTTGTCTCCGCTGCTTTTTTTGCTTCACTCTTGTTTTTTGCCTGCAGCACTGCTGCTCCAGCTCCGATGACTGCTGCTGATGCGATTCCGAATTTTAATCCTTTTTTTGACATAGACGTTCATCCTTTCTTTTCTAAATACGACTGCCGGAATGTTTTTTCGAATTTCCGGTTCGTATAGGTTATGCTGCTTTCTTTGTTTTACAAGTTTCCATTTGTGTTGCCATTGTCTGTTGACAATTTGAATCTTACTTCATTTTTCCCCGCTTTTCCATTTACAAAACAGGGCGGATGATTAAATTTTTATCATCCGCCCTGTTTTGTAAAGTGTAACTATATTTTATTTCTTTTTTCAAAATTTCGGATGGAATTGACGACATTTCCTTCCATCGTGCGGTGCATTTTTTCCGCAATCATATGGTAATCCACTTTCATTCCGTCTTTGATCCAGTCGAGCATGACACCGGTAAAGCTATACTTATAGAAATCTGCGATAAAACTCTGATCCGCCTCGGAGATGCCGGTTCCCTTTGCTTTTTCCTGCACGACACCGTACAGCAGATCGTGCGTCAGATGAAAGAGATATGTTTCGATCTGCTCCCGGCTTACAGAGTGATAGACATTCATAATAAATGGTTTATTCTCGAGCACTGCCTCAAAAATCTGCTGCAGGCCTTCCTGCCATGTCTCATACGTTTTCTTCCCCTGCAGCGCCTGCGTCGCATCCTCCAGGCACGACCATTCGACAAGATCGTAGATATCCTTAAAATGATAATAAAACGCCATCCGGCTGATGCCGCAGTCTGTCGTCAGATCGTTGATCGTAATTTTGTCCAGCGGCTTTTTCAAAAGCAGCTTTTTTAACGACGCTTCCAGCGCCGCCTTTGTCGCATTTGTCATGTATTTCCTCCATTTTTCTTTTATGTACCCTCGGAATCTTTCTGTTCGAAACGCTTCTATGCTTTTTCATTGTAGCATATCCATTCTCCAGAAACAACTGCGCAGCCCTTCTGATCAGACTTTACAAAAAGTTTAGAAAGTACCGTAATACCAGTAAATTCAATACTTTCCGTCGTTCTGTTAGCACTCTTTTTTCTCGAGTGCTAATTTCCCCTTGACTTTTCCCTGTGCCAGTATTACTATAACTATCAGAGCAGTAAAAAAGCTGCAGACATCTAAAAAAGCATGATATTCCCGCTTTGCTGGATCAAAATATTTTTATAAGAAAAGGAGTGTGTTTCTCATGAGTGCGAAACATGGAAATCTTTCAATCAACAGCGACAATATTTTCCCGATTATCAAAAAATGGATGTATTCCGACCACGATATCTTCGTCCGCGAGCTCGTTTCCAACGGCTGCGATGCCATCACCAAACTGAAAAAACTGGACGGCATGGGTGAATATGCACTTCCGGATGACTACAAAGCAGCCATTCAGGTGATTGTAAACCCGGATGAGAAAACCTTAAAATTCATCGATAACGGTATCGGTATGACCACAGACGAAGTCGAAGAATATATTACCCAGATCGCCTTCTCCGGCGCTACCGAATTTCTGGAGAAATACAAAGACAAAACGAATTCAGATCAGATGATCGGCCACTTCGGTCTTGGTTTCTACTCTGCTTTCATGGTAGCAGATGAAGTTCACATCGATTCTCTTTCCTATAAAGAAGGATCCACCCCGGTACACTGGACCTGTGACGGAAGCACCGAGTACGATATGTCCGAGGGCAGCAAGACAACTGTTGGTACCGAAATCACTCTGTTCCTGAACGAGGACTGCCTGGAATTCGCAAACGAATACCGTGTCCGCGAAGTTCTGGAAAAATACTGCTCCTTCATGCCGGTTGAAATTTTCCTGTCCAAAGCAAATGCGCCGCAGGAATACGAGACCATCGATGAAAGCGAATTAAAAGACGACGACGTTGTCGTAGAGCACATCCACGAGGACGCAAAATACGAAGAGAAAGAAAAAGAAGACGGAACGAAAGAGCAGGTTGAAGTTTCCCCGGCCAAAGAGAAAGTAAAAATCAACAAACGCCCGGTTTCCATCAGTGATATCCACCCGCTGTGGACCAAACATCCAAACGAGTGCAGCGATGAGGATTATAAAGAATTCTACCGCAAAGTCTTCAACGACTACCGCGAGCCGCTGTTCTGGATCCACCTGAACATGGACTATCCGTTCAACCTCAAAGGTATCCTCTACTTCCCGCGTATCAACACCGAGTACGATTCCATCGAGGGAACCATCAAGCTGTACAACAACCAGGTATTTATTGCCGACAACATCAAAGAAGTCATTCCGGAATACCTGATGCTCTTAAAAGGCGTCATCGACTGCCCGGATCTGCCGCTGAACGTATCCCGAAGCGCACTGCAGAACGACGGATTTGTCAAGAAGATCTCCGAGTACATCTCCAAGAAATTCGCTGACAAGCTCTCCGGCATGTGCAAAACCGACCGTGAGAATTACGAGAAATACTGGGATGATATCAACCCATTCATCAAATACGGATGCATCAAGGACGAGAAATTCTCCAAGAAGATGATGGACTATATTCTGTTCAAGAACATCGACGGAAAATATCTGACTCTTGAGGACTGCATCAACGAGAATAAGAAAGAAGAAGCTCCTGCAGAGAACACCGAAGAGAAGGCTGAAACTACGGAGAATACCGAAAATACGGAAAACGCTGACGAGAAGAAAGAGCCGGAAAAAACGACTGTTTACTACGTCACCGACGAAGTTCAGCAGAGCCAGTACATCAACATGTTCCGCAGCCAGGGCATGGATGCTGTCATCCTGAAACACAACATCGACTCCGCTTTCATCACCCATGCAGAGCGTTACAACGAGCATGTAACCTTCCAGCGCATCGATGCAGATCTGACCAACGATATGAAAGACGAGTCCGGTGAGGATCTGACCGACGCTACAAATGCTCTGACCGATCTCTTCCGCAAAGTCCTCGACAAGAAAGACCTGACCGTCAAAGTTGAGAACCTGAAAGACGAAAATGTATCCTCCATGGTAACGCTTTCCGAGGAGAGCCGCCGGATGCAGGATATGATGAAGATGTATGGCATGACCGGCATGGATCCGTCCATGTTCGGCGGACAGGAAACCCTGATCCTGAATGCAAAACATCCGCTCGTTCAGTACATTCTGAAGAATGGCGAGAACGACAACACATCCCTGTTCTGCGAGCAGCTGTATGATCTGGCAATGATCAGCCACAAACCGCTCTCTCCGGACGAGATGACAAAATTCGTAAGCAGAAGCAATCAGATTATGATGCTCCTTGCAAAATGATAAAGCACAGGCACAGCAAAACGCACCTCTTATAAAACACGCCGGATTTCTGGAATTTACCAGATGTCCGGCGTGTTTTTTCCTGCTTTTTTACTTTACGATTTCTGATCCAGATGATAGAATAATTCTATTCGCCCTATTGAAAAATAAGGAAAATCACACGAAAGGTCTGGTATTTATTTCTATGAAAAAAGGAAAGCCATCCGCCCTGCTCCCGATCGCCGTTTTTCTGGTGTTTTATCTGGGGCTCGGCATTTATTCCGAGTATATTTTAAAAATTCCGATGGGCTTCTACAACATCCCCATCGTCGTCGCGTTTCTGGCAGCGATCCTCGTCGCCTGTCTGCAGAACCGCAGTGTCCCGTTTGAAGAAAAGCTCGCCCTCATGGGACAGGGCATCGGGGACAAAAACATCATCACAATGCTGCTGATCTTCCTCGCCGCAGGCACGTTTGTCGGCGTTGTCGGAAGGAGCAGTGCAGAGAGCATTGCCTATTTCATGCTCTCCTGGATTCCGGCAAAGTATGCCGTCGCTGTGCTCTTTGTCGTTGCCTGCTTCGTCTCCACGGCCATGGGAACCTCCGTCGGAACGATCACGCTTCTCGTGCCGATCGCCGCTGCTGTTGCCGAGACCTCCGGCTTTTCGCTGGCGCTCTGCGTCGCCTCCGTCATGGGCGGATCCATGTTCGGCGACAACCTCTCCTTCATCTCCGACACGACAATCGCCGCCTGCAACGGACAGGGCTGCGAGATGAAAGACAAGTTCCGTGAAAACTTCTGGATCGCTCTCCCGGCTGCTCTTGCCGCGCTGGCGCTGATCCTTGTAATCTCCTTCCGACAGGCGCCGGGCACACCGGTCGTCCACGAATACCATCTGCTGCAGATGGTTCCGTACCTGCTCGTGCTGATCGGCGGCATCGCGGGCATTCAGGTGTTTGTCGTACTCCTTATCGGTATTGCTTCCGGTGCCGTTATCATGCTCGGTACGGGACAGACGACGCTCTTGGATATGCTCTCCAGCATGGGAAGCGGCACTTCGGGTATGTTTGAGACATGTATGGTTGCGATTCTTGTCGCTGCGATGTGCGCGCTGATCCGGGAAAACGGCGGCTTTACTGTCCTGCTTCGTGCCATTCACAAAATCTTCCGCGGAAAAAAGGGCGGCCAGCTCGGTGTCGGCATTCTCGTCGCGCTGCTCGACATTGCGACCGCAAACAACACCGTCGCGATCGTCATGGCAAACCCGATCGCAAAGCAGATGTCCGAGGACTACGGCATCACCCCACGGAAAACGGCATCGCTCCTCGATACCTTCTCCTGCATCTCACAGGGCATCCTGCCGTACGGCGCGCAGATGCTCGTGGCGATTTCCGCGGTGCATGAACTGGGATATGAGCTCTCCGCCTTTGAAATCATGGCAAACCTCTTCTATCCGGGCATGCTGCTTGTCAGTTCGCTGATCTTTATCTTCGTTCTGCCGGATCGGAAAAATGCCGAAAGCAATGCTTAAAAAGTTCCGTATCGGATCAACTCAAAAAATTATGTTAAAATGCCCACCGATTTCACTTTTTCGTTTGATTGGCGGGCATTTTTTTGCCTTTTTTGGCAAAAATAGCCAAAATTGCAGTAACATTTACGGTTGAAATTCTTTTACGCGGGTAGTATAATCGGGGTCGTGACATTGAGAAGAAGTGATGTTATGTGGGTTATGGGGAGAAAGGACAACAGAAAAAGTGAAATTATTAAGACAGTTCCTTGTAATTATGGCGGTTTCGTTCGTCGGAGAAATCCTGCACGCCGTGCTGCCGCTTCCGATTCCGGCAAGTATCTACGGCCTTGTGCTGATGCTGGCGCTTCTGATGACGGGGGCATTAAAACTTGATGCCGTCGAGGACGCAGGCAAGTTTATGATTGAGATCATGCCGGTCATGTTCATTCCGGCGGGCGTCGGCCTGATGGAATCCTGGGGTGAATTAAAAGCCGTTCTCGTTCCGGTTCTCGTGATTACGCTCGTCAGCACCATCGTCGTTATGATTGTGTCCGGACGCGTGACACAGGCGGTCATCCGGCTGGAAAAGAAACACAAAGGAGGGGACGCAAAATGACAAATATGCTCTGTGAATCTGCATTTTTCGGCGTTGTCATCAGCCTTCTGGCGTATGAGCTCGGCATACTGTTAAAGAAAAAATTTGGGCTTCCGATTTTCAATCCGCTGCTGATTTCCATTGCAGTCGTCATTGTATTCCTTGCTGTTTTCGATATCGATTATCAGAATTATAATGACGGTGCAAAATACTTGAGCTATCTGCTGACTCCTGCAACGGTCTGCCTTGCGATTCCGCTGTATGAGCAGATGGAGGCATTGAAAAAGAATATCAAAGCCATCCTCGCCGGTATTCTCTCCGGCGTGCTGACGAGCCTTACCGTGGTTCTCGCGCTGGCGCTGATCTTCAATCTGAATCATAAAATGTATGTAACACTGCTGCCGAAATCCATCACAACGGCCATCGGCATGGGTGTTTCGGAAGAACTCGGCGGTGCGGTGACGATCACGGTTGCCGTTATCATCATCACGGGTGTGCTGGGAAATATGCTGGCGGAGACGCTCTGCAAGCTGTTTCACATTGAGGAGCCGATTGCAAAGGGCATCAGTATCGGATCGGCCTCCCATGCGATCGGTACGGCGAAGGCCATGGAGATGGGCGATGTCGAGGGCGCGATGAGCAGCCTTTCGATTGCAGTTGCAGGTATTCTGACTGTGGTCGGAGCGTCGATTTATGCGATGTTTATCTAAAAACGAACACTGATAAAAAACAGAAAAAATCCGGGAATGGAAAGCAATGTAAAACTTTCCGTTCCCGGATTTTCTATCCCTGAAATTCTATAACTAAAAATTAAAATTCCGACTGCAGAAACTCTTCAATAAAAAGAAGCGCAGTAGCACTCCGGCCCTTCCGGGTCGATGCAGATATGCTCGAGCGTTCCGCTGTGCATCGAAAGCTCCATCGTCAGATCCTGCACAATCTGCTGCTTCGCCATCTGGCGGTGCTCATAGATGTACTGATACACACTTTTCTTATTAATCTTTTTAACGTAATTGTGGTAATACTCTTTTCGTTCACGCAAAAACGTCCTCTCTTTTACCGCTCCATCACATTGATCGACTCGATACCGACGCTTCCGCCGCGCACGACTTCGATCTTGCTGAATTCCTCTTTCATCAGCTTCACAACTGCATCGTTTTTCGTCGCCGTCTGGACAAACTCGAGCAGCAGGCTGTCTTTTCCGTAGTCGATGACCTTCGCCTTGAACGTCTCAGCGATCTGGAACAGCTCGACTTTGTCAGCTGCGCTGCAGTTGAATACCTTGATATACAGAATCTCTTTCATGCGCACAAACACGTCGGTGAAGTCGATGACTTTGATGACCTCGACCATGCGGTTCAGCTGTTTTTTGATCTGCTCAAACGTCTCATCGTCACTGACCGTGGCGATCGTCATACGCGATACGGTCGGGTCCTCGGTCGTTCCGACGGTCAGGCTGTCCAAGTTATAGCTTTTTGCGGAAAAAAGCCCGGAAATCTTGGAAAGGACACCAACCTGGTTTTCTACGTACAGTGAAATCCATCTTTTTTTCATTCCCTTATTCATCGCGCTCTCCTCCTAACAGTCCATAATCATATCTTCGAGCGTTCCGCCCGGCTTGATCATCGGGTAAACCATCTCCTCCGGATCGATGATAAATTCGATGATTGTCGGAGTCTTGGTGTTTTTCTTCGCCTCTTCAAACGCAGCCGCGATATCCTCTTTCTTCATGACACGGATTCCTTTTGCGCCGTAACTCTCAGCCAATTTGATAAAATTCGGCGTGTATTCCGGGTACTCTTCTCCGTCTGTTCTGCGGGAAAGTGCACCGGCGCGCAGGTTTGTCATGCTGTACCGTTTGCCGTAAAACAGCTTCTGCCACTGGCGTACCATGCCGAGGTATTCATTATTGAAGATACACAGGATGACCGGCAGCTCCTCGAGAACGGCAGTCGCCAGCTCCTGAATATTCATCTGCATACCGCCGTCACCGGAAATCGCGATGACCGGTTTGTCCGGGTTGCCGATTTTTGCTCCGATCGCGCCCGGAAGGCCGTATCCCATCGTTCCAAGGCCGCCGGACATGATGATCTGGCGGTTTTCGGTAATGTCGACGTACTGACTTGTCAGCATCTGGTGCTGTCCGACGTCGGTGACGATAATCGCATCGTCAAACTGCTCGTTGATCGCGTTGAAAATATCGAGCGGTCCCATCACGCCGTTCGGGCGCATCGTCAGCGGATGCTCGTTCTTCCAGGCATCAATCTGGGCAAGCCATTTCGATGTGGAGCATGGCTCTACGTACTCTGCTATCTTCGTGATCGCCTCTTTTGCATCGGCTACGATCGGAATATCGACGTGGATGTTTCGGGAGATCGAAGCTGTGTCGATGTCGATGTGGACAATCTGCGCGTGCGGGGCAAATTCATGCAGCTTTCCGGTGATACGGTCATTGAAACGTGTTCCGATCGAGAACAGCAGATCGCACTCGCTGACTGCCATATTCGCCGCATACGCGCCGTGCATGCCAAGGTTTCCGATGAACAGCGGGTGTTTCGTGGAGATCGCGCCGCGTCCCATAACGGTTGTGACAACCGGCACCTGTGTTTTCTCGACCACTTCGCGGAACACTTCCTGCGCATGTGCGATGTTGACGCCGCCTCCGGCAAGAAACAGCGGGCGTTTTGCTTTTGCGAGCATTTTCAGCGCACGTTTTAACTGGCCGATGTGTACGCTGGTGTTCGGTTTGTAGCCGCGGATGTTGACGTTCTTCGGATACTCTGCGCTGCCGAGCTCTGCCATGACATCTTTTGGAAGATCAATGAGCACCGGGCCCGGTTTTCCGGTGCGGGCGATGTAAAAGGCTTCTTTGATGATGCGTCCGAGATCTTCACGGTTTCTTACCGTCACGCCGTATTTCGTGATGCTGCGGGTGATGCCGACAATATCAACCTCCTGGAATGCATCGTTTCCGATGAGGTGGCGGGCTACCTGTCCGGTGAAGCAGACAAGCGGAACGCTGTCGTAGTTTGCCGTTGCAAGACCGGTGACCAGGTTGGTTGCACCAGGGCCGCTGGTAACGAGGCATACGCCGACTTTTCCTGTCGTTCTCGCATAGGCATCCGCCTCATGCACCAGCGCCTGCTCGTGGCGCGGCAGAACGATTTTGATTTCATCCTGTTTGTAAAGCTCATCGCTGATGTCAATGGTGCAGGCTCCCGGATAACCGAAGAGATACTCAACACCCTCCTCCTTCAGAGCCTTTACCAGAAGTTTGTTTCCTGTAATCTGTTTCATATGAAAACCTCCTGTTCTAAATTTGCTGCATAAAAAATCCCCGAACATAAAACACCTTTTCTGTGCCTTACGTTCAGGGAGAATGTTTCCATCCACGGTACCACCTGAATTCCAGAAGAATACACTTCTGCTCATTCCGTACAGGATTTAACTTTTTTCATCCGATACGGCATCCCGGTAACGTGGGAACTACGTTGGAGCCTACTTGGAAAACATTGCTGTCCGCTTTTTCTGTTCAGTCCACTGCTCGAGGGCTACTTCCGCAGGCACGCTCACGGAGATTCTCACCAGCCATCTCCTCTCTTTGCTTTGCGCCGCCAGGTACTCCTCCCTGTCACTGCATTTTAGGTTTTGTTTTTTCTTAAATTACTGTCTATTATAGTCAGAAATGCCGCTCGTTGTCAATCGTTTCGCGCCCTTTTCTTGACTTTTCGCCCTGCGTGTGCTTTACTTAATCAGGTTTGTCTAATTAAAATAAGGAGTTTATACCCATGATGATTACATACACACAGGAAGAACTCTCTTCCATTGTCCACGCATTTGCTTTCCCGGGAACGATTACAGACTGGACGCCGCACGGGAACGGCCATATCAACGATACGTTTCTGGTGCGCTCCACCGAAAACGGCGTCCTCCGCAAATCGATTCTGCAGCGCATGAACCGCACCGTTTTCCACAATCCAACGGAGCTGATGCAGAATATTGCACAGGTAACATCATTTCTGCGGAAAAAAATCACAGCCGCAGGAGGAGATCCATTCCACGAGACGCTGAACCTGATTCCGACGACAGACGATGCCTGGTTTTTCGTCGATGAGCGCGGAGAATTCTGGCGCGCATTTCTCTTTATTTCCGATGCGTCCTGCTATGATGCCGTGACAGATCCAAAGCTGTTTTACGAGACCGGTAATGCTTTCGGCCGCTTCCAGCAGATGCTCTCCGATTTTCCGTCCGCCTCTCTTTTCGAGACGATCCCGGATTTCCACAACACACCGCTCCGCTACCAGGCGCTTTTACAGGCGGCGCAGGCGGATCCGAAAGGACGGCTGAAAAACGTTTCGGATGAGATGGCGTTTTTCCTCGACCACGCAGACGATTACGGCGTAGCCGAGCGCATGAAGGCCTCGGGCGAGCTGCCGCTCCGCGTAACGCACAACGATACGAAGCTGAACAACATTATGATTGATGACAAAACCGGCGAGGGCATCTGCGTCATCGACCTAGACACAATCATGCCGGGACTGTCGATCTTTGACTTCGGCGATTCGATCCGCTTCGGCGCGAATACGGCCGCTGAGGACGAACAGGATGTCTCGAAGGTGTCTCTTTCCCTTCCTCTCTTTGAGAGCTATACAAAGGGCTTTCTCGCCGGCTGCGCAGGCTCTTTGACCCGCGCGGAAGTCGAAATGCTGCCGATGGGTGCAAAATTAATGACCCTCGAATGCGGCATCCGTTTTCTCGCCGATTACCTGATGGGCGATACCTACTTCAAAACCGCTTACCCGGAGCACAACCTCGTACGGGCGCGGACACAGATCGCGCTTGTAGCGGATATGGAGGAGAAATGGGGCGAGATGGAGAACATCGTCGCACGGGCTTCGTTTTCCCACTAAGCACCCGCATAAATTCACAGCATCAAAAAGACACAGCTGGAAGTATCTTTCTGCCTCCTGCTGTGTCTTTTTTGTTATCTTTCTACTATACAATATGTTTTATATTATGCTCTCGGAACGCTGACAATCCGCAGATCGTATTTCTTCAGCATCTCACCGCCCTGTACTTTCTCGCCGGTCAGGATATCTTCTTTTCCGTCGAAGACTGCCGGAAGCGGAATCTCCTCATCTTTGAAGTTGATGATAAAGTACAGATCCTCGCCGTCTGCCTGGCGTTTTGTGATCTCGAGTGCTGTTGCTTCTCCAATCACCGGCTGGATGGCTGCGCTGTCTGCTGCCATAGCAAGAACTTTTGCAAGGCCGCTCTCAGAAAGGTCGGTTCCGACATAATATACGGTTCCTTTTCCGAACTGATTTTTTGCAACAGCAGTCATGCCTGCATAGAAATCGCTCTCATACTGTGCGATTTCTTCAGCTCCTTCGAGGTGCATCAGGTCACATACGAGACGGCACTCTTCCTCGGTTCCGTCTGCGAAACGGATCTTGTTTCTCTGCTCCGGTGCAAGAGCGTCGATCTCTTCTACCCATACGCCTGCCATTTTTCTGAGCGGTCCCGGGTATCCGCCGAGATGAACGTTGTCCGACTGTCCGACGATACCGCTCATGTAGGTGGTGATGAGGGTTCCGCCTGCCTGTACATAAGCCTCCAGGCTCTCTGCCACACCGTCTTTTACCATGTAGAGAACCGGTGCTGCAACGAGGTCATATTTGGAGAAGTCCGCGTCGATCGGGATCATATCGACAGCGATGTTCTTGTTATAGAAGTAATTGTACATCTGCTCGATCTGGTCTACGTAACGTAAATCGCGGTTCGGTCCGCTGGTGTACTCCAGTGCCCAGTAGTTTTCCCAGTCGAAGATGATGCCGACTTTTGCGTGGTTCTCGGAGCCCATCACACGGCTTCCGATTTTCTCCAGTTCTTTTCCGAGCTGGGTTACCTCACGGAAGACACGGGTATCTGCGGTTCCTGCGTGTGCGATAACAGCACCATGGAATTTCTCGCATCCGCCGACGCTTCTTCTCAGCTGGAAGAACTGAATCGTGTCTGCGCCGTGTGCAACGGTCTGATAGCTCTGTGCGCGCATCTGGCCCGGTTTCTTTAAGGAGTTGTACGGCTGCCAGTTCTGCTGGCTCGGAGTCTGCTCCATCAGCATGAACGGTGCGTCTTTGAGGCCGCGCATCAGGTCGTGGGTCATAGCTACGTGGCTCCATGGTGTATTGTAGCTCGGGTAGTTGTCCCAGGATACGATATCCATTTCTTTTGCCCACTTGAAGTAGTCGAGACCTTTGTACGTTCCCATCAGGTTTGTGGTGATCGGTGTTTCTTTGTCGTATTTGCGAATCGCGTCACGCTCCATTTTGTAGTTGTTCAGCATGCCGTCGGAGTTGAAACGCATGTAGTCGAGGGACATTCCTGCAAATGCAGTGCCGCTTCCCCATGGCATTCCGTCTCCCAGATCGTTCGGCGGTACAATCTCGTCCCAGTCGTAGATGGTGTGGCCCCAGAACTCCATGTTCCATGCCTTGTTGACTTCATCGAGTGTTTTGTATTTGTCTTTCAGCCATACGCGGAACGCTTTTGCACAGTTCTCGCAGTAGCACTCGCCGCCGTACTCATTGCTGATGTGCCAGCAGACGATGTTTTTGTTGTCGCCGTAACGCTCTGCCAGTTTTTCTGCCAGGCGTTTTGCATATTTCTGGAAAACCGGGCTGTTCGGGCAGGCATTGTGGCGATGACCGAATTTGTGATGGCGTCCTTCGAAATCGGTTCTTGCCACTTCCGGATAACGGTGTACCATCCATGCCGGGAGTGCGCCGGTGGATGTTGCCATGACGATCTGGACGTCCTCTTTTGTCAGGGTGTCTACGATCTCGTCGAGCTCTGTAAAGTCGTACTCATTCTCGGACGGCTGGATTTTTGCCCAGGAAAATACGTTGATCGTGGTGCTGTTGATGCCGGCCTGATGGAAAAGTTTCATATCCTCATCCCAGATCTCTTTTGGCCACTGGTTTGGGTTGTAGTCTCCTCCGTATAACATTTTTTTGAATTTTGGCTGCATTTTTTTGATTCCTCCTGTGTTTGGATATCTCGTTTTGATGGCTCTATTATATACTGGTCTTTGTGAGAAAAATATGATATGCTTGTCTAAAAAGTATGAATTTTCGAAACTCATTCTGGAATCTTATTTTAGACTTTTCTTTCAGAAAGGAACTGACTGTTATGCCTATTTTCTTTAAACCATCCGCCTCCGATTTTTCCCTCTCCGCTGACAGCATCGGCAACCGCTGGCTGCAGGAGCCCGTTGTGCGCCCGAACGGATTCCCCTTATATCACTGGATCCAGACGGAACGCGGCGAAGGGCTGCTGACCCTCGAAGGCCAGAAACTTTTGCTGAAACCAGGTGACGGTGTTCTGATTGCTCCGCATGTGCCGCATGAATACCGCGAAAACGACGGCAGCGGGATGTGGTTTACATCCTTTCTGACCTTTGACGGAAAGCTCTCCGATGATCTCTATAAAATCTGTGCCGTCTCGCCGTATCTTTTCGTTCCGGCCTCAGAGGGCGCGTGGTTTCAGGAATGGATTGACCGCATAATCGACTCACATTTTCTGAAAAATGACATCGACGATGCTGCGCTCTCCGTCGGATGCTTTGAGTTCCTGACACGCCTTTCCCAGCTCCGCACCGGCCTTTCCCGGACGGAGCATCCGCTGTATCTCCAGTATGTCCGCCCGGCAATGCAGGAAATCGAAAGTCATCTTTCCGACCCGCTCAATGTGGATGATCTCGCGGAACAGCTCCATATCACGCCGCAGTATCTGACACGCCTGTTCCAGCGTTTTGTCGGCAGCTCTGTCCGCTCGTACATCAGCGTTCTGCGCATCAGCCGCGCCAAGGAGCTTCTCATCAGCCGTCCCTACACTACGCTCGACGGCATCGCCGCCCTCTGCGGCTACCGCGATGTCAGCTACTTTATCTCGGTTTTCCGCCAGCAGACCGGGACAACGCCGAAGCAGTTCCGGAAGCTGTACGGCATATAATCTGAAACACCCCTCTTTCCGGCACAAAAAAAGATCCTCCGTCTCATTTCACAGACGAAGGATCTTTTTTCGTTCTCTCTTATTTCATGCTTTTCAGAATGCTTCTCGCAACCGACAGTCCGTTTGCGCTTGCCTGCTGGAGGCCGCGGGTTACGGATGCGCCGTCGCCGATGGCGCGGAGACCTTTGACGCTGGTGCAGAAGTCTTTGTCTACGACAACTTTGTTGGAATAGAATTTGACTTCTACGCCGTACAGCAGTGTCTCATCGCTGGCGATACCCGGTGTTACTTTGTCGAGGGCTTCGATCATCTCGGCAATGTCGACCATGATACGGTGCGGGAATACCAGGGAAAGGTCGCCCGGAACGGCATCTTTTAAGGTCGGGATCAGGTTATTGCGGCAGAGACGCTCTTCTGTCGTTCTTCTTCCGCGTTTGAAATCGCCGTACGTCTGAACGAGGATCTTGCCGTCGCAGAGCATGTTGGAAAGCTGTGCGATCTGTTTGCCGTACTCGATCGGGGTTTTAAATGGTTTCGTAAAGTTCTTGGATACCAGGAGGGCAAAGTTCGTGTTGTTTGTCTTGAACTCCTGGGATTTGTAGGCGTGACCGTTTACAACTGCCAGACCGTTTTCATAATACTCAGTTGCCACCTCACCGGACGGGTTCGTACAGAAGGTACGCACTTTGTCGTCAAAAGTCGGGGTATAGTAAACGAGTTTTGCCTCGTACAGGTTCTTGTTCAGGAACTCCATGACCTCGTCGCGGACTTCCACGCGGACACCGATATCGACGGTTCCGACCTCGGTCTCGATGCCGTGGCCGTTGCAGATATGTGAGAACCAGTCGGCTCCCTCGCGGCCTACTGCGGAGACAATCTCATCTGCCTCGTAAACCGTTCCGTCCTCAAGTGTTACAGCTGTCGCACGGCCGTCCTCGATCGTAATATCATTGACCATCGTGTTGAATTTCATTTCCACGCCGATCTCTTTTAAGTGATCCTCGAGGCGGCTGTAAATCTTGTAGCCCTCCTCAGTTCCGAGATGGCGGATTGGACATTCGATCAGCTTCAGGTTGGCGTTGATCGCTCTGCGGCGGATCTCACGGATCTCTTTTTCTTTATCGACACCGTAAACATTCTTGTCTGCGCCGAAATCCAGATAGATCTGGTCGGACTCATGGATCAGCTCAACCGTCTTTTCATATCCTAAAATCTCCGGCAGATTTCCACCGACATCCGGGGAAAGAGAAAGCTTTCCGTCGGAGAATGCGCCTGCTCCGGCAAATCCCGTTGTAATCGAGCACGGTTTGCAGTTCACGCATTTTTTCGTTTTTCTCTTTGGACACTGACGGCTCTCGATCGAACGTCCTTTTTCGATCATCAGCACCTTCAGATCCGGTTTTTCTTTCAGCAGTTCATAGGCACAGAAAATACCTGACGGGCCTGCGCCGATAATAATGACATCATATTTCATTCTTTTTTAATTTCCTCTCGTTTTTTATCCCATCACGATCAGATACTGGCCGTCCGGCAGGGCAAAGACTTCGCTCTGCTCTTCTAATTCTGCATCCGACATTTCTTCCACGTCCATGCCCTCTTCTTCCATGTAGGCGCGCACGTCGTCCAGATTGTCGGCAACGACTGCAAGGCAGTCCTCCAGAAAGGCCTCTGCCTCATCGTAATTTTCAGCCACCGGCTCGTCGAATAACTGGCCCTGATTCATTAAAAATGTGTTGATGCATTCTTCAGTATATTCTCCCATTCTGGTTTTCTCCTCTGTTCGTTTTATTTTTCCTGATTCTTTCTGTGAAAAAGCGTTAAGATTTCCTCCGGCCGGTCGAGCAGCTCCATCGCATGGTTGTCGATCAGCTCCTGGCGCGGGCGGAATCCCCACGTCACACCAACGGTAAACATGCCTGCGGCGTTTCCGGTCTGCATATCCGTATTGGTATCGCCAAAGTACAGGCACTCTTCCGGTCTGGCGCCGAGTGCGTCTGCAATCGCGAGCGCACCGATCGGAGACGGCTTTCTCGGGATTTCTGCGGTCTGCCCCTGAATCCGGTTGAAAAAGCCCGGTCCGTACACGCTCTCCACGACGTGGATGGCCGCCTCGTGCGGCTTGTTGGAACATACGGCAATCGGAACTTCTTCCCGCAGCGCGGTCAGGGTTTCCCGCATATTAGGATACGGTTTTACGTGATACAGCGGGTCCTCGTTGAACCACGCGCGGCCAAGGCGGATGCCCTCCTGCAGATAGTTGAGCTCTGCATCTCCGGCGTCTTTTAAAGCGCGCTCCACTGCCAGATCGAAACCGTCTCCGGCGTAAAAGTTGAAGGCTTCTACCGGGCGCGGCACAAGTCCAAAATGTTCCAGAACGCGGTTGACTGCGTGCGCAATCGACTCTACAGTGTCTGCGATGGTACCGTCCAGGTCAAAGATACAAGCTTTTATCATATTCTGACTTCCCTTCTTTGTCTCTTTTGTTCTTCGATTTTCTTTCTTCTCTCTCTTCTTGTCCGCAATCATTATATCCTGTATTTTTTCCCTGCGCAACCATATTTTCTTTTCCGGCACTTTATGCTAAAATGAAACTGTTTTTCAGATTCTTGGAAAGGAAAAAAAGAGAATATGAATCAGACTGTGAAAATATTTTTTACCGATATGGATGATACCCTGCTGAATTCCGAAAAGCAGGTGACAAAAGAAAACATGGATGCCATTTCAGAGGCACTTGCTGCCGGCCACAAAATTGTGTTCAACACCGGCCGCCCGCTCTCCGGCTTTCTGCCGATCTTAAAAGAGCTCGGACTAGACCGCGAAGGCTGCTATGCCATCGCATTCAACGGCGGACTGATTTACGACTGCGCGGCAAAGAAAACGCTGTACCGCCGCACGATTCCGCTCGAATATGCACGCGTGATCTTTGAAAAAACGCAGGAGGCAGGCCTCTACTGCCACACCTACTCCGACACCTCCCTTCTCTGCCGCCATGCAGGCGAGGAAACGCGCGTTTACACACAGGCAATCCACATTCCCGTCGTGGAAGATCCGCTTCTGCCGGAGCACCTCGCCGAGGAACCATGCAAGATGATCGTGATTGATCTCCACGACCGTGCAAAAATGGACGCTTACCGCGCTGCCATGGAGCCGTGGGCAAAAGGAAAAATTTCGATGTTCTACTCCAGCCCGCATTACCTCGAGCATGTCCCGGAACACGTTTCCAAGGGCCATGCCGTGAAAAAACTCTGCGAGCTTCTTCAGATTCCGCTTGCCAACACCGTGGCTGCCGGAGATCAGGAAAATGATATTTCGATGATCGAGGCCGCTGCCGTCGGTGCCGCCATGAAAAATGCGACCGATGCCGTAAAGGCGAGTGCCGATTATATCACGGAAAACGACTGCAATCACAGCGGCGTGGCGGAGATTCTTCGTAAGTTTATCCTTGCCTGATTCTGTTTCTGTGTCAGGAAACCTTCTTTTTCTTGTTTTCTTTGGCACTTTTTCCGAATTCTGTAAGATTTTACTTTCTTTTTTGTTGAAACTGTATTACAATAGTTTCAAAGGACGGCATTTGAAAGGAGACTTGAATCGAGATGTCACGGAAATCAAAACGTATTCTGCTTACTCTGGCTTCTGCCGCTGTCGGCGCAGCCTGCGGTGCGGCAGTCTATTTTATCCGGAAAGGAAAAGCAGATCTTGAAACAGATTTTGACGATTTTAAAGACGAATTTGAAGAGGAAGAGCCTGCTCCTGCTGAACGTACTTATACGACCCTTCCGAAAACGAAAGGTGCGGAGGATGCTGCACCGGATCTGGAATCTGGCGATGATGAAGCGGATTCTTGCGAGGAAGAAACAACAGAAGAAACTGCAGGCGCCGCAGAAGAAACACCGTCTGCTGCGGATCGTGAAGTTTCTCCGCAGGAAGAAAGCGAAGTAACCGCAGAATAAAACCCAAAAACAGAATATAGAAACATAAGGAAGTAATTCCTGGGGAGGGAAACCTCCCCTTTTTTATGGAAAGGAGATTGTTATGGAACTTGCAAAACGCGATGACGTTCCTGTAGAACTTACCTGGGACCTGTCTTTAATTTATCCAACCGAGGAGGCCATGCTGGCTGATGCGCAGAAAATGAAAGAATTAAGTCTTTCTATGGAAGCATCCTACAAAGGAAACCTCACCGATGCAGCCACGATCAACCACTGCCTCGACGATTACCAGGAGGTCTACCGTCTGATCACACTGACCGCCAACTACTGCGATCTCGCCGTTTCTGTCGACTATTACAACAGTGCAAACCAGACGCGCAACGACCGCATCAACAGCCTGATCTCTGAGATTTTCAGCCGTCTCACCTTTATCGAGAGCGAGCTTTCCGAACAGTCCGAGGATGTTTTGAACGAGGCCATGCAGCAGTCAGATACGAACCGCTGCTATCTCGCCGAGATTCTCCGCAACAAGGCACACCGCCTGAGCCCGGAAACCGAGCGTGCCATTTCCGCTCTGTCCCAGACCTTCTCGGCTCCGTACCAGATCTACAACATGGCAAAGCTTGCCGATATGAAATTTGATTCTTTCACCGTAAACGGAAAAGAATATCCGCTCGGCTACTCCCTGTTTGAGGATAATTACGAGTACGAAAAAGACACCGATATCCGCCGCAGTGCATTCTCCGCCTTTTCTGCAAAAATCAGACAGTACGAAAATGTAACGGCAGCTGCTTACAATGCCCAGCTGCAGACAGAAAAGACCATGGCCACGCTGCGCGGCTTCGATTCCGTCATCGATTCTCTGCTGTTCCCGCAGCAGGTCAGCCGTGAGCTGTACAACCGCCAGATCGATCTCATCACCACCCGCCTGGCTCCGCATATGCGCAAATATGCCCGCCTGCTGAAAAAGGTCCACAACCTTGACCGCATGACCTTCGCCGATCTGAAAATCGCCGTCGACCCGGAGTACGATCCGTCTGTCACGATCGAGGAATCAAAACAGTACATCGAAAAAGGTCTTGCCATTCTCGGTGATGATTACGTTTCCATGATTCAGGAGGCCTACAAAAAACGCTGGGTTGACTTTGCACAGAACCAGGGAAAATCCACCGGCGGCTTCTGTGCCAGCCCGTACGGAAAAGGTTCCTTTATTCTCTTAAGCTGGAATAACCGCATGGCAGATGTTTTCACGCTGGCGCATGAACTCGGCCACGCCGGCCATTTCCGTCTCTGCAACGGCGCACAGGCGATTCTCGATACCGAGGTTTCCTCTTATTTTGTCGAGGCGCCGTCTACCATGAACGAGCTTCTTATGGCTCATTATCTGCTGAAAACGACCCCGGACAAACGGTTCCGCCGCTGGGTTTTAAGCTGTATGATCAGCAACACATATTATCATAACTTCGTCACCCATCTGATGGAGGCTGCTTACCAGCGCGAGGTTTACAAGCTCATCGATGCCGGCGACAGCGTACAGGCTGAGACGTTAAGCAGCATTATGAAAGAGACCCTGCAGAAGTTCTGGGGCGATGATGTGGAAATTTCCGATGACGCAGCGCTCACCTGGATGCGCCAGCCGCATTACTATATGGGACTTTACTCCTACACCTACAGCGCCGGACTGACCGTTGCCACACAGGTCTGCAAGCGCATCGAAATCGAAGGCCAGACCGCTGTCGATGACTGGAAAAAGGTACTGACCGCCGGAAGCACGAAGACACCGGAAGAGCTGGCAAAAATGGCCGGCGTTGATATCTCGACGGATGCACCGCTTCTCGATACGATCGAGACGATTGGATCGATCATCGATGAGATCTGCGAGCTGACCGAAGAGCTGGGCTGCTGATCCTGTCCGCATTGTAACTCTCTATCAAACAGTAAAAACGGATTGTTCCGTCAGTTTTTGTTACTGGCGAAGCAATCCGTTTTTTTCATATCTTTTTTCACGCATTCCAGCACTTTTTCAGAATCGCAGCTGCCTCTGCAATCTCCTCCTCAGAAAGCCCGGCGTACCCAAGCAGCACTGTGCCGCCCTGTGCGGGATCTGCGGCAGCGCCGATGCAGTACCGTTCCAGCCCGTACACGCGCACACCATCCTCTTTTGCCCGCTGCACCGCCTCCGCTTCGGAGAGTCCTCTCGGCAGGTGGACCAGCACATGGACGCCCGCATTCTCGCCGGACACCGTGTACTCCCGCCCAAACTCCTTCAGAAGCCGGATCAGCAGGTCGTGTTTCCCTTTATACTGTGCACGCATCCGGTTCAGATGGCGCTCGAACGCGCCGCTCCGCATAAACTCTTCCAGAATCTTCTGGTCCGTCTTCGAAACTGTCGCGGAAAAGCATCTTCCGTTCTCCTCGTAGGCAGGCAGCAGCGTCTCCGGCAGCACCATGTAGCTGATGCGGATGGACGGCGCAATCGCCCGCGAAAACGTTCCAAGATAGATCACTTTTCCCTCTGTGTCATTGCCCTGCAGTGCCGGGATCGGGCGGCCCTTGTAGCGGAATTCACTGTCGTAATCATCCTCAATCAGATACCGCCCATTTTCCCTCGATGCCCACGCAAGGAGCTGCATCCGCCGCTTCATCGGCATGACCATGCCCATCGGGAACTGGTGCGACGGCATGATGTACGCCAGATCCGCCCCGCTTTTTTCCAGCTCCGCCGGCCGCATGCCCGCTTCGTCCATCGAAATCGTACACATCGCATAGCCAAGCTTCGCAAAACAGCGGTAGGCACTGATGTAGGTCGGATTTTCCATCGCCACTTTATGGCCACGCCCTAAGATCACCGAAAGCAGCATCAGCAGATAATCATTTCCCGCTCCGACGATGATCTGCTCCGTGCGGCAGTTCACGCCGCGTGCGTGGTGCAGATAGTCGCGGATTGCCTCCCGAAGACCGTGCTCGCCCTTCGCATCCCCGAGCTGGAACAGGCTGTCATCTGCGTCCAGCAGGACTTCTTTCGAGATCTTCTTCCAGCTGTTCTGCGGAAATCCGCCCGGCGCCGTACCGGTCACGGCAAAATCGTAGCGGAACGGCATCTGTTCCGCGGCATCATCCTCTTTTGTCTCCTCTTTCTTTTCATCGAGGCGGTACAGCCCCTCAATTTCACAGACAAAGTAGCCTTTGCACGGCACACTCTCCAGATACCCTTCGGATACCAGCTGCTCATACGCCAGATCCACGGTACTCCGGCTCACCGACAGATAGCCCGAAAGCGCCCGCGCCGACGGCAGCCGCTCCCCTGCACGGATCCGTCCGCCGCGGATTTCCTCGCGGATAAAACCGTAGATCTGCTCATAGAGCGGTGTCTTCCGATGCGGATCCAGCGAAATCGTCAATTCATTCATCTTCCCATCTCCCTGACAAAAAGAACAGCCGCTTGGGATGTCGGTTTCATCCAGGCGGCTGCTCTGTTCCATTTCAAAATTCTTATTTATTTCGCTGCCGGCAGCTTGAAAGAGCTCTTCAGGGATACGATACGGTTGAACACCAGCGCATCCTCTTTGGAATCTTTTGCGTCTACACAGAAGAATCCGTTTCTGACAAACTGGAAGCTGTCGTATGCTTTCGCATCTTTTAAAGACGGCTCCAGATAGCACTCTTTTAATACGGTCAGGGAATTCGGATTCAGGTTCATGGAACCATCCTCGTTGTAAACGCCCTTCTCCTCGTCGATCAGGTTTTCGTACAGACGGCACTCTGCTTTGACGGCGGTCTTTGCTGCTACCCAGTGGATCGTTCCTTTTACTTTTCTTCCGTCCGGGGAATTTCCTCCCTTGGACTCCGGATCGTACGTTCCATGGATTACGGTGATATTTCCGTTCTCGTCTTTCTCGCATCCGGTGCAGGTGACGAAGTATGCGTTCATCAGGCGGACTTCATTGCCTGGGAACATACGGAAGTATTTGCGGACCGGCTCCTCCATGAAGTCTTCGCGCTCGATGTACAGCTCTCTTCCGAACGGTACCTGACGGCTGCCAAGCTCCGGATTCTCGAGGTTATTCTGTACTTCCAGCATCTCAATCTGGTCTTCCGGGTAGTTGTCGATGACAAGTTTCACCGGATTTAAGACTGCCATGGTACGGGCTTTTTTCAGCTTCAGATCCTCGCGGATGCAGTACTCCAGCATCGCATAGTCAACGGAGCTGTTTGCTTTTGATACACCGCACAGATCTACGAATTTCTTGATGGACTCCGGTGTAAAGCCTCTGCGGCGGAGTGCTGCGATGGATACGAGACGCGGGTCATCCCAGCCGTCTACCACGCCGTCCTCTACCAGCTTTTTGATGTAACGTTTTCCGGTAACCACGTTAGTCAGATACAGCTTTGCAAACTCAATCTGGCGCGGCGGCATCGGATATTCCAGCTCGCGTACAACCCAGTCGTACAGCGGACGGTGGTCCTCAAACTCCAGCGTACAGATAGAATGGGTAATGCCTTCGATGGCGTCCTCGATCGGATGCGCGAAGTCGTACATCGGGTAGATGCACCAGGTATCGCCGGTTCTGTGGTGATGCATATGGGCTACACGGTAGATAACCGGGTCTCTCATGTTGATGTTCGGTGATGCCATATCGATTTTCGCACGGAGTACTTTGCTTCCGTCCTCGAATTCGCCGTTTTTCATGCGCTCGAACAGGTCCAGGTTTTCCTCCACGGAACGATTGCGGTACGGGCTCTCTTTTCCAGGCTCGGTTAAGGTTCCGCGGTACTCACGGATCTCCTCTGCGGACAGATCGCAGACGAATGCTTTTCCTTTTTTGATCAGTTTTACGGCTGCCTCATACATCTGTGGGAAATAATCGGATGCGTAGTACAGATGATCTTTCCAGTCTGCACCAAGCCACTGGATATCGGCTTTGATGGAATCAACAAACTCGGTTTTCTCTTTCGTCGGGTTTGTATCATCGAAACGCATGTGGAACTCTCCGTTGTACTCCTGTGATAAACCGTAGTTTAACAGGATGGATTTTGCATGTCCGATATGAAGATAGCCGTTTGGCTCCGGCGGGAATCGTGTGCATACATGGTCGTAAACGCCCTCTGCCAGATCTTTGTCAATCGCAAGCTCGATAAAATTTTTGGAAACAACTTCTTTTTCTTCCATAATAAGGTCAGGCCTCCCTCGAATCTTTTCGTTTGGAGCACTGTCCCGAAAAGGGCGCAAAATGCTCTGTGTATTCTATCACTATAACACAAAAGCATTCTCCTGCAAAGCATTTTTTTCGGTACACAAAGCCGCCGGAGCGGACCGGTGCCTATTCTTCTGCCTCGTGTGCGGTCACCTGGCGGTGCTCCACGGAGGTCGAGAACACGATCTGCGTCCGCGTCCGTCCAAAATGCTGCAGCTCGCCGATAAACTGGTCGAGCTCAATGGTGCTAACAAAAAGGCCCTCAATGAGCATGGAGTAATCACCGGTAACGCAATTACATTCCACGACATTGTGGACCTTTTCAATATAGGGATAAAATTCTTTTTTCTGAACCGGCTCAACCTCGAGGTTGATGAACGCTTTGATCGGATATCCCAAAAGCGCCGGATTTAATTTGACCTGATATCCTGTAATGTAGCCTTCCTTCTCCAGCCGCTCAATTCTGGCGGAAACTGCCGGGGAGGATAAAAATACGTGTTCCGCGATTTCTTTCAGCGGCATCCTGGCATTTTCCCGAAGGAGATTCAAGATTTTTGCATCGATGTGATCGAGCTCATGGCGCATCGCATCGTTCTTGCTTTTTTCATGTTTCATACGCTGCTCTCCTGTTTTTTCACTTTTATACTGTTCAGCATATCACGTTCGCCGTTTTTTGTCTACGAAAACGTGTCCTCGCGGAAACTGCTTTCGAAAAATAAGTAAAAGTGCCTCTTTCCCTTGGTATTTAAAATCAAATACAAAAATAAATAAGATTCCACAGTTCTTCGGCGGCGGTATTTACAAATTTCTGCCCTGGTGTTATTCTTCCGGTATCGAAAGGCAAAGCAAGAATTGTTTCAGACAATATACACAACTCAATGCGTGCAGAAAGAAGGAGATTATTATGAAGACAAGAATTGAAGCAGATTCCATTGGTTCCCTTGAAGTCCCATCCGACGCCTACTACGGGGTACAGTCCCTGCGGGCAAAACGGAATTTTCCCATCACGGGAACGTCGATCCACCCGGTCATGATCCAGAATCTGGCGAAAATTAAAAAGGCAGCTGCCATCTCCAACCGCGAAGCACAGAGACTGCCGGAGGAAAAAGCGGCTGCCATTATCTATGCCTGTGATGAAATCATTGCCGGCAAATTAAAAGACCAGTTCATCGTTGACGGCATCCAAGGCGGCGCCGGAACGAGTGCTAATATGAACGCAAACGAAGTCATCGCAAACCGCGCCATCGAAATCCTGGGCGGCACCAAGGGTGATTATACCATTGTCCACCCGAATGACCACGTCAACATGGCACAGTCCACAAACGACGTTATCCCAAGTGCAGGAAAACTGACCGTGCTCGATCTGCTCCCGGATCTTCTGCATGCGCTCGAGTCACTCCACGCAGCACTGCTCGATAAGTCCCAGGAATTTGACCACATTTTAAAGATGGGAAGAACCCAGCTTGAGGACGCTGTTCCGATGCGTCTCGGCCAGAGCTTCCACGCTTACGCAACGATGATCGAGCGTGATATCCGCCGGATCGAACGCGCCAGAAAAGAGCTGTTCACCCTGAACCTCGGCGGAACAGCCATCGGTACGACGATCAATGCTTCCGATTACTATCTCCACCACATCGTGCCGACCCTCGCTGCTGTGACAGGCTATCCGCTGATGCAGGCGGACGATCTGTTTGACGCGACGGAGAACCTCGACGGATTTGTGACGATCTCCAACACGTTAAAGACCTGCGCCGTCAACCTCTCCAAGATGTGCAACGACCTGCGCCTGCTGTCCAGCGGACCGCGAACCGGATTCGGCGAGATCAACCTGCCGCCGATGCAGAACGGATCCTCGATTATGCCGGGCAAGATCAACCCGGTGATCCCGGAGGTTGTGACACAGGTTGCCTTCCATGTCATCGGAAACGACACCACAATCACGATGGCGGCTGAGGCTGGCCAGATGGAGTTGAACGCGTTTGAGCCGGTTGTCTTCTACTCCCTGTTCTCTTCCATCACCTCGATGACAGGCGCTGTGAATACGCTTGTGAAGAACTGTATTCTCGGCATTACCGCAAATGAGAAACGGTGCGAGGATCTCGTTTCGAAGAGTGTCGGCATCACAACGGCGCTCTGCCCGTATATCGGATACCAGAAAGCGGCCTCGATTGCAAAGAAATCGCTGAAGACGGGCGAGAGTGTTACTTCTCTGGTTCTGAAAGACGAACTGCTGACACAGAAACAGCTCGACGACATTCTCGATCCGTACGCTCTGACCGGACCGGAACTGCCGGCAGAAGACGATCTGGCTGGCTGAATGTAACTGCTGCTTTCCTTCATAATTTCTTAACGATACGCAAAAAGGCTTCCCGGATTTCCTTGCTGTCCGGGAAGCCTTTTTCTGTCGTTTTCTTTTGTATCAAACTCTGTTTAAATTCTCGCTACGCCGCTCTTTCTTGCTGCCTCTGCAACGGCTGCTGCCACCGCATCTTTGACACGCGGATCAAAGGCGGCCGGCAGGATATAGTCTGCATTCAGTTCCTCGTCGCTTACCAGACCGGCAATTGCGTAAGCTGCTGCGACCTTCATTTCATCGTTGATATCAGATGCTCTCACATCGAGCGCTCCGCGGAAGATGCCCGGGAAGCAGAGTACGTTGTTGACCTGGTTCGGGTAATCGCTTCTTCCTGTGCTGACAACGGCTGCTCCTGCTGCTTTCGCCTCGTCCGGGAAAATCTCCGGCGTCGGATTTGCGCAGGCAAAGATGATCGGATCTTTTGCCATCGTACGTACCATATCGGGAGTGAGCGTACCCGGCGCAGAAACGCCAATAAAAATATCGGCTCCTTTGATTACCTCTGCAAGCGTGCCCTTCTCATGGTTGTAGTTTGTGATCTTCGCCATCTCCTCTTTGATCGGGTTGAGGCCGTCGCGTCCCTCGTAAATCGCACCTTTGCGGTCTGTCATGATGACGTTTTTGAGACCCATCGAAATCAGCAGGCGGATAATGGCGATTCCGGCTGCACCGGCTCCTGAGGTAACAATTTTGACTTCATCCAGTTTCTTTCCAACCAGTTTCAGCGCATTGATGACACCGGCCAGTGTGATCACGGCTGTTCCATGCTGATCATCGTGGAAAATCGGAATATCACAGCATTCCTTTAATTTCTTCTCGATCTCAAAACATCTCGGTGCGGAGATGTCCTCCAGGTTGACACCGCCGAAGCTTCCTGCGAGAAGACGCACGGTATTGACAATATCATCCACATCCTTGCTGCGCACGCAGAGCGGGATTGCATCGACACCACCGAATTCTTTAAACAGCACGCATTTTCCTTCCATGACCGGCATGCCGGCCTCCGGGCCGATATCTCCAAGTCCGAGAACTGCGGTTCCATCTGTAACAACAGCTACCGTGTTCCATCTTCTGGTCAGCTCGTAGCTCTTGTTGACATCTTTCTGAATTTCCAGGCACGGCGCCGCCACACCCGGTGTATAGGCAAGACTCAAGGCATCTTTTGTATCTACGGCCGCCCGGGAAGTGACCTCAAGCTTTCCGCGTAATTCATAGTGCATCTTTAATGATTCTTTTGCGTAATCCATCGCTTTTTTCCTCCATTTCATGTGTGACTGCGTCTCATTAATAATAGGAAGAGAGATTCACGCGTCACACGGGATGTCTGTTCGCTGCACCCCTATTATAACAAGCGTTCTCTAAATTTCAACCGGTGTTTTGATTAATGAAAAAATTTCCACTTTTCCACCAAAAACAGCTGCTTCATTTGCGAAATTTTATCAAAAATACTCTTTTTCTTTCTCTCAGCCGCAGTCCGATCCTGCCCGGAGGGCTTTTTTTGCTTTACAGTAAAATTCAACAAAGTTTTTTATAAAGCAAAAAATCTGCCCGCCTCCCATCCTTTTCAGACTGGAAAACAGACAGATTTTTTTCTTTACTCCGCCACAATATTCTGCAGCCAGACTCCTTTCTTGACAAGGACAAATCCAATCACGCACTTGATCAGGTCAACCGACATAACCATAAAGTAGATTGCGTAGATCGAAAGTCCGGTAAAACGGCTCAGGCAGAAAGCCACCGGCACACTGACAACCCAGATGAAGACGCTGTCGAACAGGAACGTGATGATCGTTTTTCCACCGGAGCGCAGGGTAAAGTAGCTTGCATGCAGGAATGCATTGACCGGCATGAACATGGCCACTTCCACGATGAAGATTGCCGCCATGTGGCGTACTTCGTCCGTCGTGTTGTAGAGGCGTGGGAAGATTGGAGCCACGAGCGCCATCAGCGCGCCGATCACAATGCAGAGTAATACGGAAAACGTGATCAGCTTCGTATCGGTATCCTTTGCCTCTTCCATCCTTCCGGCTCCGAGGAGCTGTCCGACGATGATGGCAACGGAATCGCCGAGTGCGATGAAAACGACGTTGAACAGGTTCGAGATCGTGTTGGAGATATTCATCGCGGCTACGACATTCAGTCCACGCACGGAGTAACACTGCATCAGGATCGCAACGCCGCCTGCCCAGAACGTTTCGTTCAGCATCAGCGGTGTTCCTTTGATAAGGATCTGTTTCGTCAAAGCCGCCGGAACACGGATCGTGCGGTACAGATGCTTCGTAAAACGATATTTTTCTTTGTTTCCGTGCGTGCGGATCAGCACGATCGCCATCTCCACGTAACGGGACAGCACCGTTGCAACTGCCGCGCCGACAACTCCGAGCTGCGGTGCGCCGAATTTTCCGTAGATTAAAATATAATTAAAAATCAGATTGACAAATACGGCTGTGATACCGGCCTTCATCGGAAGCATCGTCTCGCCGCATTCGCGCAGCGTGCTGGCATAAAGCTGCACAAACAGGAACGGCGGAAGTCCTACCAGCATGACCTTCATATAAGAAATGCCATAGGCTAATGTCGCATTCATGTCCTGGCTTCCCTGATCTCCTGTCAGGTAGAGACGAATCAGAGGCTCGTGCGCACCAAGGAAAATAGTGATTGCCGCTGCCGTCAGGATCACGCCGATCCAGAGCTTGAAGCGGAAGGTGTTTCGCACACCCTCGTCGTTGCCCTGTCCGAAATACTGCGCAGTGAAAATTCCTGCACCGGATACCCCTCCGAAAATGCAAAGGTTATAGATAAAAAGAAGCTGGTTGACAATTGCAACGCCGGACATCTGCTCGGTACCGACCTGTCCTACCATGATGTTGTCGAGAAGACTGACAAAGTTGGTGATACCGTTCTGAATCATAATCGGCATCGCAACGCCAAGTACCATCAGGTAAAACCGTTTGTTCCCAATAAATTTTCTGTGTTTCTGCATGGTTTCCCCCTTTTCTTGCTGTATAAAATAAATGACATAAATCGGAGCCTTTCTGGATTTCTCCAGGCAGGCCCCGAACAGTAATGCTTATTATACACGATTCATGTTTAGAAAGAAAGATCCTTTTTATCTTTTTTCTGGCTTTTTTTGACATCTTAATTTCAGAGCATCAAACAGCCTCAACGATAAGATAAGCATAACTCCCCATATTACCCATGCCGCAAAGCACCCAATTCCCTGATGGCGGATATCTACCATTATTCCAACAATAAAAGGAAGTGACATAAACATAATTACTGCCATTATAAAATCAAAAATAATGTATAACACTATGTTTACCTTCCCTATTAAGAATCTGCTGTTTGATATTCATCCTGTATTTTCTGATTTGCCGCCTGACCAATATTAAGCTTTTCAAACATTTCTTCTGTATCCAGACTTCTGCTGTAGTACGCAGTCATCATATCCGCTGTGATCGATTTTCCAAATCTTCTGGGGCGGCTGTTGCAGATAAACTTCGATGTTGTGTCAATCACACTGTTGGTGTATTCCAGCAATCCTGTTTTATCGATATATATTCTTGAGTTTAATACGTCCTGAAAAGCATTCACCTTTGAATTTAAAAAATCGTCCCACAGCATGCCGCAAATTTTTCCACCAGCGCCACTGCCACCTTCATCACCCCGGCCAGTACCATCACAAAGATTGGGTTCTTTTTGCCTTTCTGCAGCAGAATGAGGCTGATGATAAAGATCACGACAAGACTCCAGTTCGTCTGCGCCAGCCGGATCACGGTATCTCCTTCACTACTCCAAAACGCCGTGACCAGAATTGAAATCCCTGCGGAACCGATCATCGCCACAACCGCCGGGCGGAGGGAGTGGAGGATTCCCTGGAGCATTGCCATTTCGCGGTATTTTAAATATAGCTTCGCAAGCAGTGTGACGAGAATACACGACGGCAGAATACATCCAAACGTTGCCACGAGCGCTCCTGGGATGCCTGCGATTTTAATTCCGACGAAGGTTGCCGAATTGACTGCGATCGGCCCCGGTGTCATCTGAGAGATGGTGATAAGATCCGTAAACTCCGACATCGAAAGCCAGCCGTGTCCCTGCACCACCTGTCCCTGAATCAGCGGCATGGCCGCATAGCCTCCGCCGAAGCTGAGCAGGCCGATCTGGAAAAAGCTTAAAAATAGCTGAAAATAAATCATTTCGCACCCCTCCGTTTCGCCAGAATCGTCCGCACCGCACCGATGGCACCGCAGACCAGTACAATATAAATCACGTTGACCTTGAAAAAACAGGCTGCTGCAAACGCACAGACAAGAATCACCAGCGACAGCGGATCTTTTTCTTTCACAACCCCGGCTCCCATCTCATACGTCACGGATGCAATCACGGCTCCGACGCCTGCCTGCATTCCTTCGAGCATCTGGCTCACGAAAAAATTATCCCGGAACGCCTGATAGCAGACCGAAATCACAGAGATAATCAGAAACGGCGGAATAATCGTTCCAATAATCGAAACCAGCACACCAATCATCCCCGCCAGTTTATACCCGACAACAATCGCCCCATTCACCGCAATCGGCCCCGGCGATGACTGCGCAATCGCCACCAGATCGAGCATCTCATTCTCCTCTATCCAGTGGTACTCATCCACAAATTTCTTCTTCATCAGCGTCACAATCACATAACCGCCGCCGAACGTAAATGCACTCAGATACAGCGTGGAAAGGAACAGCTTCTGCAGTACCTTACGTTTTGACTCCATTCTTTTCACCTCGTTTTTTCCGATCTGTCTCCCGTTGTTTTTATATAATGAAAAAATCCCGGTTTCCCGGGATCTTTCATAGTAAGCTGATGACGGGAATCGAACCCGTGACCTCCGCCTTACCAAGGCGACGCTCTACCGACTGAGCCACATCAGCATTCGCAAGTTGTTTTGTTTTTTTGTTAGCTCCTTGCTACATTTGGTATTCTATCAAAACTATAGTGAATTGTCAACAGTTTTTTCTACAAATTTGAAAATTTTTATTTGTTCACAGATTTTCCTGCACTTTTGACAATTCACCGTAATTTTTTCGGTCGTTTTCCCATCTCACGAACAGACCTCCCGCACTTTACTGCGGATTCTCTGCAGTGCATTGTCGATTGCCTTCGGCTGCTTTCCAAGTTTTTCTGCAATCTGCGTATAATCGTACCCTTTCAGATACAATTCCAGCACCTGGTACTCAAATTTGCTGAGCCGTTCTTTGATCCGCTCATGCATGCCGATTACGTTTTCCCGGCTGATCATAATCTCCTCCGGTGTCTCCTCGTCCACCAGGCGCAGCTCTTGCTCGGAAACCGGTTCGCTTAACGAGACGAAGCTGTTCAGCGGCTGATGCTTCTGGCGCTGGGACGATGCCACTGCAGAATACATCTGACGGTCGATGCACAGGCCGGCGAAGGTGGCAAACGATGCCTCCTTCCCCGGTTTGTAGTCACGCACTGCCTTAAAAAGTCCGAGCATGCCCTCCTGGATCAGATCCTCGTGATCTCCGCCCACCAGGTACAGCGCCCTCGCCCTGGTCCGCACCAGCGATTTGTATTTGTCGATCAGATAATCGGTAATCTCGCGTTCTCCTGCCCGCAGACGCGCAATCAGCTCCTCATCCGTACAGGTATCGTAATCTTTCACCATCATATCTCTTGTATCCTTCATCTTTCTTCCGCCGGAGCGTAATGTGATTTTCCGCAATTTCTAGCAGCTTCTCTGTCTTACAATCTCATAAGCGAGCACGCCGGCTGCCACGGAAGCGTTCAGAGAGTCGATATCGCCTTTCATCGGAATTGTGGCTGTGAAGTCGCAGTTTTCTCTCACCAGACGGCTGACACCCTCTCCCTCATTTCCGATTACAAGGCCGATCGGTCCTTTGAGGTCGAGATCATACATTCTCTGTCCGTTCATGTCCGCGCATACAAACCAGATGCCCTTTTCCTTCAGCATTTCCATGGTCTGCACCAGATTCGTCACCTTTGCCACCGGTGTGTAATTTAATGCACCTGCCGACGTTTTGGCAACGGTTGCTGTCAGGCCGACTGCGCGGTGCTTCGGCACGATGACACCATGTGCGCCTGCCAGGTTTGCGGTACGGATGATCGCACCGAGGTTATGCGGATCCTCAATGCCGTCCAGCAGAAGGATAAATGGCGGCTCTCCTTTCTCCTCTGCGCGCGCGAGGATGTCCTCAACGGTTGCATAACTGTAGGAAGCCACCTGTGCAATGACACCCTGATGCTTTCCGGTGGTGGACAGCTCGTCAAGACGTTCTTTTTCTACATAATTGATGATGGTATCGTGTTTTTTCGCCTCACGGATGATCGTGCGGATCGGGCCGTCCTGGCTGCTTGCAAGGACGAACAGCTTGTCCACGGTCTTGCCGGAGCGGAACGCCTCGATGACAGCGTTTCTTCCCTCTACCATGCCGCCTGTAAACTCCTCATCCGCCTGCTGTACTTCCTGTTTTCTGTCTCTGTCACGGTAATCTCGTTTCCCCTTAAAGTCACGTTTTTTTCCGTCTCTTCTCTCAAAGTTTCTCTTGTCGTTTCTGTTGTTTTCTCTCATATCATTCCTGTTCCGCGGTCCCAAAAGCAGTGGGAACTTTTGCTTTTTCAAAAGCCCCACTGCCCTGCCGCTTCTTTTTTATTTTCTGAATCTTATCTGCTCTCACACTTCGCCAAGTCCTGCCCGGATCAGGTCGATCATCCGCTTGTAATCCCCTTTCAGGTACAGATACCCCATCACGGCCTCAAACCCGGTTGCCCGGCGGTAGTCGATCGTGGACGCATTTTTTGCCTTGGTATAGGATTTCGCATTTCTGCCTCTTTTATAAATCTGTTTTTCCTCTTCGGTAAACAGCGGCTCCAGAATTTCAATCATCGCCGACTGTTTCTCCGCCTTTACAAGCCCTGCCGCATGGCGGTGCAGCTTGTTGACCTGCATATTTGCTTTCCGCACCAGAATCGTGCGGATGACGATCTCATACGCAGCATCCCCGATGTAGGCCAGCGTAAGCGGCGAATACATGCGGATGTCATGCTGTTCCAGTCCGAATACCTCCGAAAGATAATCCTTCTCCCCGAAAACCGCCTCTGGAAAAAGCTCCTCGTTTTCTGTCTCTTTGCCCACTTCCGTCACTTCTGTTCTGTCCTTTCTTTTTTCCTCATCTGACGCAGCTCGCCCTCCAGCTCGAGCACACGGTTCGTAAGCTCCGTATTCTCCTGCTGCAGTACTTTGATATCCTCGAAAATCGGGTCCGGCAGATGAATGTGATCCATGCTTTTTCTCGGAATCCGCACATCATTCTGCTTCACAATGTGCCCCGGCACGCCGACGACGGTACAGTTCGGCGGAACCTCCTCGATCACAACCGATCCGGCTCCGATTTTGGAGTTTTCCCCGATCGTAAACGATCCGATGATCTTCGCACCGGCGCTGACCATAACATTGTCCTTCAGCGTCGGATGACGTTTCCCGGTCTCCTTACCATTACCGCCAAGCGTCACGCCCTGATACAGCGTCACGTTGTCTCCGATAATGGCTGTTTCTCCGATAATCACACCAGAACCATGATCAATAAACAATCCCTTTCCGATCGTCGCACCCGGATGGATTTCGATACCGGTTTTTCTCGCTGCCCGCTGTGAAATCCACCTGGCCAGAAAGTAATGGCCTTTCAGATATAGCTTGTGCGCCCGTCTGTACTTCAGCATAACACGAAATGAAGGATACAGCAAGACTTCCATGGGAGAATGTATCGCCGGATCCCGCTCCTGAATCACCTGAAATTCCTCTTTAAAATACGCGAAAAAACTCATCTTTCCTCTCCTTGCCTCCTGCCAGGACTTTTTCAGATTTTTATTTCTTACCACCTTTTTTGCCCGAAGGGCAATATTCAAAAACGGAGCTGTTTCATCTCCGATAAAGACGAAATAGCTCCGTGGTTCCACTTTACTTTAAGGGCACACCTGCCCTCTTCTTTTCTTCTGCATAACGTGCAGGACCCGTGCCGGACTACCCACTTTTTCCGCTTCACCCGGCCAGCTTCCGGACGCACTTCAAAAACCCTCGTTTCAGGCAGCTTCCAGCCCCATTTGTCTGCCATTCTCTGTGAAACAATTCTGATTTTCTACTTTTTCCGTTCCAAGCCTTTTTCTGTTTCCGTTTGTTCTAGTTTATGCAAATTTTTCTCGTTTGTCAAGCAAATTTCCGCCGGATCCACTTGCTGATTTCGACCGCCGGAATGACAAGCAGTCCAAGGCCGATCGCCACATCATATTCCAACGCGCTGATCCGCTCAAAACCGAACGCACTCGACAGTGCCGGGATGTAAATGACGGCGGATGTGAGGACAAATGAGAGTGCCATCGCGCCCCACAGATACTTGTTCTGATGCTTCATATGGAAAATAGAACCTTTCCGTGATCTCATATTGAAGGAATGGAAAATTTCCACCATAGAGAGTGTCAGAAACGCCATCGACATGCCGTCCGGGCTGTTGACGATTTCCCAGCGGCCGGCTTCCAGATAGTGGCCGATGAAGTAGGACGCCAGCGTCAGCACCGTAATCACGATGCCCTGAAACGCAACATCAAAGCCGAGGCCGTCCGCAAAAATACCGTCATCCGCATTTCTCGGCGGGCGTTTCATGATGTCTGCCTCACCGTCCTCCATACCGAGCGCCAGCGCCGGGAAGCAGTCCGTAATCAGGTTGATCCAGAGCAGATGCACCGGATTTAAAATCGTAAAGCCCATCAGCGTCGCGCAGAAAATCGACAGCACCTCGGCAAGGTTCGATGCCAGAAGGAACTGAATTGCCTTACGGATATTATCGTAGATTCGTCTTCCTTCCTCAACCGCTACGATGATCGTCGCAAAGTTGTCGTCCGCGAGCACCATATCTGCCACGTTTTTCGTCACATCCGTTCCCGTGATGCCCATTCCGATGCCGATATCCGCACGCTTGATCGACGGCGCATCGTTGACTCCGTCTCCTGTCATCGCGGTGATTCTGCCTTTCCGCTTCCACGCATCGACAATCCGCACTTTATGCTCCGGCTGAACGCGTGCGTAAACAGCATATTCCTCGATTCTCCGGTCAAGCTCCTCATCGCTTAACTGGTCAATCTCGGCTCCCGTTACCGCTTTCCAGCCCGCCTCCAGAATACCCAGCTCTTTTGCAATAGCAACCGCTGTGTCTTTGTGGTCACCCGTAATCATCACCGGACGGATGCCTGCCCCGCGGCATTCCCGGATCGCATCGACTACTTCCGGCCGCACCGGATCAATCATACCGCAAAGTCCTAAAAAGCAGAGATCCTGCTCCAGAAAGTCCGGCTCCTGGGAGGACGGCATCTGGTTCCACGCTCTTCCTGCTGCCGCCAGCACGCGGAGTGCCTGGTCTGCCATCGCCTTGTTCTGCGACAGGATTTCCTGCCGGAATGCTTCTGTCATCGGCTGTTTTCTGCCGTCACGCCAAACGGAGGTACACCGCTTCAGAATCTCATCCGGTGCGCCTTTTGTGCAGGAAAAATACGTTCCGTCGTTTGCGCGGTGGATCGTTGTCATGCGTTTCCGCATCGAATCAAACGGCGCTTCCCCGACACGCGGATACTGGACGGACAGGCTCTTCTTCGGGCATCCCTCTTTCTGCGCATCGTTGACCAACGCACATTCCGTCGGTTCTCCGACTGCCTCGCCGTTTTCGTCCGGCTCCGCATCGGAGCAGAGTGCCATGACGGATACGAGACGTTTTATATCACTTCCCTCATGTTTTACCACGGTCATCTTATTCTGGGTCAGCGTTCCTGTCTTATCCGAGCAGATCACCTGCGTACAGCCGAGCGTCTCGACAGCCGTCAGTTTCCGGATCACCGCATTCCGCTTTGACATTTTGGTCACACCGATGGAAAGCACGATTGTGACAACTGCTGCAAGTCCTTCCGGAATTGCCGCTACGGCAAGGCTGACGGCTACCATAAAGGTATTTAAGATGTTCTGCGGCGTCACGCCCTCTTTTAAAATGCCGACAACGAAAATCACGGCACAGATGGCGAGCACCATCACGCTTAAGATTTTGCTGAGCTGGTTCAGCCGCTTCTGCAGCGGTGTGCTCTCATCCGCCGACTGCGTCAGAACATGGGCGATTTTTCCCATCTCGGTTTTCATACCCGTTCCGGTGATAACAGCGCGGCCGCGGCCATAGACAACGGTGCTTCCCATATAGACCATGTTTTTCCGGTCCCCGAGCGGAACCTCGCTGGCTGCGCCGGCGTTCAGAACATCCGCTGTTTTATTGACCGGGACAGATTCTCCGGTCAGCGCTGCTTCCTCGATTTTCATGCTGGCGCTCTCTAAAATACGGCCATCCGCCGGAACAGCATCGCCCGCTTCGAGAATTACAATATCACCGGGTACGAGCTCCTCGCTCTTTTTCACTTCCATTTTCCCGCCGCGCATCACCTTCGACGTGGCTGCCGCGATCTCCTGCAGAGCTTCAATCGCTTTCTCTGCCTTGCTCTCCTGCAGAACACCGAGCACCGCATTAATGATGACAACGGTGAGAATAATGACCACATCAGCGTACGATTCGCCTTCATACGCCGATGTGATGCCGGAAATCAGCGCTGCGGCGAGCAGGATCAGGATCATCGGGTCTTTCAGCTCTTCGAAAAACCGCTGCAGATTGCTCTTCTTTTTTCCCGCCGCCAGCCGGTTAGGTCCGTGTTCGGAAAGCCGCCGCGCAGCTTCCGCCTCGGAAAGTCCCTGCTCCGTTGTCTGTAACTCATCAAGAATCTTCGAACTTTTTTCCAGATACTCTTTCATTTCCATCCGTCCTTTCTTCTGAAAACGCTTTTTGCGTTCCTGTGATAAGTTCCCACTGGTACACTGGTCTCTTTCTATATAGAAAAAGACCTATCCGCACCATATTTGTTGATACAGATAAGTCTTGTCATTTCATACAAAGCCAGAAGAAATGCTTTTTCTTCGGTTGTTGGCCTTATAGCGTCACGTATGCCGCCGACTACTCCCTTATTCTTCTTCCAGTCTACCACATCTTCCGGCCTTGTGCAATCGCATTTCTCTTTTATTCTTCTGCGTTCTTTGCGCATCCTGGGCAGCCGCTGCATCCGCCTGCGATCCGGTCGTCCGGCATCAGGTCGAGTGCCTTGGAAATGCAGCAGATCGCCTGTGCGGAAATTCCCTCTTTCTTTCCGGTAAAGCCAAGTCCTTCCTCGGTCGTTGCCTTGATATTGACCTGATCCTCTTCGAGATGAAGCGCCTCCGCCACATTTTTCACCATCGTGTCGATGTATGGCAGGAGCTTCGGCTTTTGTGCAATAACGGTTGCATCGATATTTTCAATCAGATACATCCGCTCCTCGAGCATCTCACCCACTTTTTTCAGCAGTTCGATGCTGTCTGCGCCCTCATACGCCGGATCATTGTCCGGAAAATGGCGTCCGATGTCCCGCAGTGCTGCAGCGCCGAGAAGCGCATCCATAATGGCATGGACCAGCACATCTGCATCGGAATGTCCCAGAAGGCCATATTCATACGGGATTTCCACACCGCCCAGAATCAGTTTCCGGTTTTCCACCAGTTTATGCACATCGTAACCCATTCCTACTCGCATTGTTCGTTCCTCCGCTTCGTTACTTTCTAGTTAAATCCATACAGCTTCTGCGCTACCTTGTAGGCATAGACTGCAATTTTCTGTCCCGGTTTTGATTTGCTGCTCATAACAGTTCCGAAAATGCCGTGGCGGATGCGGAAGTAATCGGCTGCATCCTCCTGCTTCAGGTATCTCCACAGATCGTTCTTTTTCTCGAGATTTTCTTCCGTTCCAGAGCGCATCATCATCACGGAAGAAACCGTCATAATAATGGTCAGATAGCTGATCATATATTTCCGCAGGTACTTCGACAGCCCTTTCTGTTCACCAAGGTAATCGATCATCAGCTTGTTGACACGGATCTGCTGGTCAATTCTGCCGATCATGACTTTCTCGTTAACCGACTGGTCGGCTCTTCCGATAAAGTAGCGGTAGAAATTGACATCGAGATAATACATCGTTTTGACGTACGGAAGCGGAATAAACGCAACCAGATTATCCACATAGAAGGTGTGCTCCGGCAGCTTCATGCCGCACTCTCTTAAAAGAGAAGTCCGGTAAATCAGCGAATGCATCAGCAGATAATGTGTTTTGCCGAGAGCTTTCGCCTCATCCCATCCGAAAAAGCGGCCTTCCGGCAGCGATTTCGCATAGCGCATCACACGTTTTCTCTTGGCGCCCTCTTTTTCATACACATAGTTACTGATCAGAAGGTCGAGTGTTTTCGGTCCGCGTACGACTTCTGCCAGAACATTTAAAATCTTCTGGTATGCCTCTGGGTTTACCCAGTCATCACTGTCCACAACCTTAAAGTACAGACCCGTCGCATTTTCCACACCCGTGTTGACTGCTCCGCCGTGGCCCTTGTTTTCCTGATGAATCGCTTTTACAATCGTCGGATATTTTTCCTGATAGCGGTCTGCAATCTCTGTGGTTCCGTCCTTGGAACCATCGTCCACGATCAGAATTTCTACTTCTTCTCCGCCGACCAGCAGCGAATCGATACATTTCTCCATATATGCTTCTGAATTATAGCATGGTACTGCAATTGATAAAATCTTCATCTTTTTTCTCCCTGCTCTTTTTTGCTCTTCTGCCGTTTCAGGCACGTTCCAGATCTGTATATTTTGCGTATTCCGCAAACGCAGACGGAATGGCATATCTTTCAGCCGCGGTTTTCGCATCCGCAAAAATCAATCCGGCTTTTTCTTCCCCTTCCTGCTCCACATCGTTTCCTGCAATTTTAATAGCGTATCCTGTGATATGCCACTCGACATGGGAAAAAATGTGCTTGTACGGCGGCAATGCCTGAATATGAAGCGGCGTCACGCCGAATTTTTCTGCCTCTTCAAGTGCTTCCTGTTCGGAGAGCACGCCATCGAAGTTCGGGAACTCGTAAAGTCCCGCCAGAAGTCCTTTTTTCGGCCGTTTCCGCACTGCTGTGTGCGTACCGTCCAGAAATAACAGAACGGTTCTGTCTTCGATTCTGCGCGGCTTTGCGCTCTTTTTAAACGGATATTCCGTCCAGGTCTGATGCTGTCCCGCCAGACACTGGTCAAAAAGCGGACAGACTTCACATTTTGGTGCGCCGTTCGGCAGACAGACCATTGCGCCGAGATCCATCATCGCCTGGTTGAAGGCTCCCGGATCTTCTGCCGGCATGATTTCGGTCAATTCCGCTTCCACGCGGTTTTTCACGGACTGCTTTAAAATGTCCTCACCGTCCTCCCGGAGGCGTGCCATCACACGAAGCACATTTCCGTCCACCGCCGGCACCGGAATGCAAAACGCGATCGATGCAACGGCTCCCGCTGTGTAATTTCCAATTCCCGGAAGTCCTTTTAAGGCTTCGTAATCTGCCGGAAATACACCGTCATACACTTCCATAATTTTCTGTGCGGCCTTCTGCATATTCCGCACACGGTTATAGTAACCAAGGCCTTCCCAGAGCTTCAAAAGCTTTTCCTCGGGACAGACCGCAAGTGCTGCGACATTGGGCAGTTCACGCATAAACCGCTCATAAAACGGCTTGACCGCCTCCACCCTCGTCTGCTGGAGCATAATCTCGGAAACCCAGATTTCATACGGGTTCTTTTTTTCTCTCCACGGCAGCACTCTTTTATTTTCGCCATACCATTTCAATAATGGCTTTGTGATTGTGTCCTGCATAGTAATCTCCTGTTAATATATCATTCTTATTTTGCCACATTTTCCTCCAAAATGCAAAATAAACATTGCGCTCTCACGTGTTTTTGATTAAAATTAATAAATACTTTAAAAGAATAACCAAAACCCTTAAGATATGGAGGAAAAACTCTTGATCGACAGTATTATTTTTGATGTGGACGGCACCCTGTGGGACTCCACAGACGTTGTTGCCGACGCATGGAATCAGATTATGGAAAAAGAAACTGATATGACACCAAACCTCACCGGAACCGTGTTAAAAGGCCTGTTCGGCCGCCTGCTCCCGGATATCGCCGCCGTCATTTTCCACGAATATCCAAAGGAGCGCCAGTTAGAACTGATCGAGGCATGCTGTGCCAAAGAGCATGAGGCACTTCTTGCGACACCGGCTCCTGTTTATCCGGGACTTGTCGATGCACTTTCTATTCTTTCCAGACATTACCCGCTTTATATCGTAAGCAACTGCCAGGCGGGCTATATCGAAGTTTTTCTGGAAGCCACAGGCCTCGGTCACTATTTCAAAGGCCATCTCTGTCCTGGCGATACCGGAAAGGCAAAGGCAGACAACATCCGTACAATCATCGAACAGAACCATCTGCAGCACGCGGTCTATGTCGGCGATACCGACGGCGACTACAAGGCGACACGCGAGGCCGGAATCCCGTTTGTCCATGCCGCATACGGTTTTGGTCAGACCGAAAACCCGGACTACACCATCACTTCCCCGATGGATCTTGTCACACTGTTCGTACCGGAAAATTAATTTTTAACAGTTTCTTTCTCATAAAAAATACGCATTCCTGTTTTGATAACGGAATGCGTATTTTTTATGTTCTATTTCTTCTTTTCTCAGCTCTCGCCCTTACCTGGGTAATCATCGTCACCCGTATGGTCTCCCTGATCCGGTGCGCTCGGCTCCTGGGTCGGTTCCGGTGTGGACGGGGTCTCCGTCGGTGCTACGGTCGGCTCCGGCGTAGACGGGATCTCGGTCGGTGCTGTGGTCGGTTCCGGCGTAGACGGGGTCGATGGAGTTGATGGGGTTGATGGAGTTGATGGGGTTGACGGAGTTGACGGCGTGTAATCATCGTACGTGTAGGATGGCGTTCTCGTCGGCGTTACTGTCGTGGTATTCGTCGTATCATCGACATTTTCGTCATCTGCTTCCGGTGCCTGTGTCACAGTAAGCGTGTCTTCACTTACCTCATAAGCTTCGGAATAATAAATGATAACCGGTGTTCCGTCATCGACATTGTCATATAATGCCTGTGCCACTGCAGTCGGAAGTGCAACAGATCCTGTCGTCGATCCTGCAGTCAGATACAGGTTTCCGCCGAAACTACTTCTCCAGGAAGCATCGTAGAAACCAATCTCTCCGTTGAACGGAATCCAGGAATCCACATCTCTTTCCCAGGAATAGCTGCCGTCTGCCTGAAGCTCTCCGTGCAGTTTTTTCTGGCTTTCTTTTGCTGCGGTTGTGTAGATACCCGGCTTCGTGTAGCTGCTCTGCTCCATCAGACCGGTTACACAGTCACCGTCGACAACCAGATTTCCATCTTTGTAGAGCCAGATATGCTGACGGCTGGCATCAACCTCAACATACGTCTTGCCGAATCCGTTGTTCTCTGTGGAAGCAGCAAACTCTCTCTGCGCATACTGCGGCTCTCTTGCGTCTGCTGCGTGAGCATCTACTTCTTCTGCGATCTTTGCTATCTCCTGCTCCTGATCCACTTTCCATCCGTAGCCTTCCTGGCTGATGGTCACGCCGCCTTCGATACCGGTTGCCGGGAAGGTGTGATCCTTGCCATCGGTATCAATCGCTGCCGCAAGATTTGCCACATATTCTTTTACTTTTTCATTCCACTGGTTTTCATCTTTGGAATAATTTCCATCCGCATCGACCGCCAGCCAGTCTTTCATGGTATTTCCGTCAAGAACCTGTGTTGTTCCATCCGGCATACTGTATGTGATACTTGCGCGTACCAGTTCATTTAACTGATCCTTCTGTGCATTCAGTGTTTCGTCATCTGCTGTTACCAAGGTTCCGTCGTAAACGCCTGCTTTTTCAAGATCCACTTCGGTATCCGCATTGATCAGCGCGTTTTCGATGCACTGTTTTGCAAGGGTAAGATCCATTCCCTCACCCATAACAGCATCCACAATCTCAAACTCATTGTTCTGGAAGGTGATGTAGGCGCTGGCCGGTGCATTCTCACCGTCTGCGGACTGGAATTCGTCAAATCCATCAATCACCGCATCCAGTTTTTCCTGACTGTACTGCATGGTGACCTGGGAATCTTTCTCTTTTCCGCCATTTCCCAGGAACCAGAGGAAACTGTTCTGTTTCTTTAACACGCTCTCCACGCTGCCGTCTCCGGCGTAGGTGTAGTCGATGTCTTTTCCGCTGACACTCTTCGTATCATTGTCTTTGAATTTTACATTTAAGGTATAGTTTGCAGCCTGCTCTTTGATTTTCGTTTCTGCCTCTTTGGCCGTCATATCCGAGCAGTCTACTCCGTTGATGGTTGTTCCGTTGAAAAAATAATTCTGGTAATGGAACATTTTGCTTCCATAGAAAAAGCCTCCCACAGCAATAACAGCAACGGCTGCAACGGCGATAACCGCACCGCCTTTTCCCTTTTTCTTCTGCGGTTTTGCGCCATGCGGAATGTACTCTTCGTCGTCATCCTCATAATCGTCGTAGTCATCATCCTCATCGTCTATTTCCGGCATTGGGATATGGCCTACCGTGTCGCTGACGAGGCGCTCCATTGCGGCTTCCACCTGATCACCAAGCACTTCTTTCTCCGAACCCTTGGTCTCTGTCTTCTCTTCTCCCAGCAGATCATCCTCATCTGCGAATGGATCGTTGATGATCAGATCATCATCCACCATCACTTCTTCCGGTTCCGATTCTGTTTTTGTCTCCGCCGGCGTCTCTTCGATTTCTTCTTCCTCTTCTGTAAATTCCGGAATCTCGATGTCCTGCGTCACAGGCTCCACTTTGGTCTGCTTCATTTTCTGCTTCGCTTCTTCGTCTTTTGCACGCTCAGTTGCCTCAAGGACACTTCGCAGATTACTTAAATTTGCAGTCTCATCCGGGATGTGATCTTCGCTTTTTGTTTCTTTGCTTTCAAATTCAATGGAGTCTTCGATGTCTGCCAGTTCTTCCTGGAATGTTTCACCGCTCTCCTTTTCCGCCAGGTCACGGTCAATCTCTTTTTGCAGGGCAGCCCAAAGTTTACCGTCCTTTAAATCATCATCTTCAAACTTCATATTTTTTGCTCCTCATAGTTCTGTGTCTGCACTTTACTTACTTCTCTTCTTTTTTCCTTGTTTCAACTCACAGTCGGTATTTTCACGGAGTCTGACATGTCGAAAATAGTTCGACTGTGACTTACCTCATGTCAGTGGAGGATACCGATTTCTCTCCGCCCGCCACTACCGTTATGTTTCTTTTAACAATTCATCCCACCGCTTTAGAAGCGGGGGACTTCTTGTCTACTGATGTTAAAAATGCCCCTATAGATTTCTTCTTTTGTCCAAGGGCACATACACTGTTAAGTATATCATAAAATTCGACAAAAAAAAGCAAAAAATTTGGTTTTGGCAAATTTCTCACTTTTTTCGTAAATCACCTATGGAATTCGTAAAAAAATACCTTCTGCAGCGCTTCTCCGAGGAAAATTCCAAGGGCAATTGCGCCTGCCGCGGTCGCTGTCTCTAAAAGATACGTTCCAACCATGTTTTCCGGCCCCATAACGATCGAGTAGACGATGCGGTACATACCGGCTCCCGGCACCATCGGAAGAATGCCCGGGATCACGAAAAGGATCACCGGCGCTTTGAAATGACGCGCCATTGCCTGGGAAACCAGGGCGACGGCAACGGCGGCAAGAAAGTTCTTCATCAGAATGCCGTCGTTGAATACTTCCACGATCAGATAGACCGCCCAGCCGATCATACCGACACCGGCCGTGTAGCATTCCAGCTTTTTTGGTGCGTTCAACAGTCTTGAAAATCCCCAGATTGCAACCCAGGCTCCAAGGGATTTCAGGATGATTTCACCTGCTATTCTCATATTTTTGCTTTAACCTCATCTTTTTTCTGTATCGGTTTTCTCTACCGCACCAGTGGACGGAGCAGCAGCATGCCAAGTCCCACGCCGATTGCGATGGCCGCAGCGGTTACAAACGCCTCAAGCATCCGTGCCGCACCGGAAATGTAGTCGCCGTGCAGGGTATCATACACCGCATTCGTGATCGCCACACCCGGTACGAGGGGCATGATCGATGCAATGATAATGACGTTCAGATCCATGGTCCCCGGCAGGTAATGAACACAGAGAATAGATGTGACCGCCAGCAAAAATGACCCGATACAGTTCACAAGAAACGACTGCATCCCGGCTTTTTTTCCTCCGTAAACACCGATTCCTGATATAAAACCTGCAAGTGCAGATGCCAGCACTTCGTAGAACCCGGCTCCGAACATGATTGCAAAGCCTGCGGTCGTCGCCATCATCGCGAGCAGATTTTTTTTAATTTCCGACTTGGCACGATAGATATCCCGCACCCGGTGGAACAGCGCATCCAGGTCGATATTTCCTTCGCAGAAATCGCGGGAAAGCTGATTGACCGCATGGATCCGGTTCAGATCCGTTGCACGGCTCTCTACGCTGCGCATAACAGTCATGGAATCCATCGCCGGGTCGTCGAGCGTTACCACAAAGCCGGTCGTCAGCGCCAGTACATCCGCAGTTTTCAGGCCGGACATGCGCAGCATCCGCAGCATGGTATCCTCCACCCGCCACGTCTCCGCCCCGCTTTCCAGCAGGATTTCTCCCGCCATGACCGCGGTGTCCAGCAGCAGTTTATAGTCCATAGTTTTTGTCCTCTCAAATGTAACTCATATTTCACACATGCCAAACGATTGTACCATGAAGCAGTGTTCACTTTCAAGTTAATTCTATGCAAATTCGGCGATATCCGGGCGTTGGGATGTTCCGATGTTCACCCGCGCCATTCACAAATCTTTTCAAAGTTTCTTCAAACTCCATTCACACTTTCCTCACATATGACAACTATACTAAACGTATCAAAACAAAGGGACAACAAATCATCTTCCTCTATCTTTCAACCGTTGTCCCAACCTAATATTCTTTCCAATTTATATAGATTTTTCTTTTTCATAATGCCGGTGTTTCTGCCAGAAGAAATACCGGCCCTCCTTTTTTTATCCCCCAAAAAGAAGTGCCGACATCCCGTCTATGTACTATTCTTCAAATTTTACAACCAATGTCTTGTCCCCGACCGTCTCGGACAGCATTCCGGTAATCAGTGTTTTCGCCTGTTCCTGTGCCATCGTTTCCAGGTCATCCATTTCTTTCGTCTGCTGCTCTACATCCTCCTTCGCACTCGCGATTGCATCCATCGCATCTTCCTTCCGCTCCCAGTTCAGAAGCGCTGCCTTCTCATCGTAATACTGGATGGAATCATTGTCGATGGAAATATCAAAAATCTCCACTGCCGGAAGTGTAACTGTTACTTCTGAATCCGTCACCTCCGTATTCGCCTTCGAGAGATCCACGCCCGCACGTACCTCTGCACGGTATGTCATATTAAACGCCTTCTGCGTCAGAAACGGAATCGACCCGTCCGAGTAATGAATCAGCCCGTTATAAATCATCTTCGCCGACGTCAGCTCCCCCGCCGCCTCCAGCTTGCTGTCAATAAACGTCCCCGTAATCTCCGGCTCCCGGTCCCGCCGCAACGACTGCGTCAGATAAACAACCATTCCAGCAAGGATTACTACGATCAGAAGATAAATGACAGCTTTTACCGTGCCGCGGCTTCCATTCTTTTCTCTGCTCACGTTACACCCACTCCCTTCTCATGTTTCATTTTTCATTATTTTTGAATATGTTCTGTGGCTCTATTGTACCTTATTTACACCATAAAAAACAGTCCTGCTTTACAAAAATATCTTAAAATTCTGTAAATCCTGTTCTGTTAGACTTTTCTTTTAAACAATACGAAAAAAGAGTGAAGATTTTGTATCTTCACTCTTTCCTAATACAGGGGATGAGAGAATCGAACTCCCACCAAAGGTTTTGGAGACCCCTATCATACCATTTGACCAATCCCCTACGCTAGATATACCTTCAAAACCGCATACACTTAACATCTATACATCATACCATACTTTCTTTCCGAACACAACCATTT
>NZ_JAQEGR010000016.1:488-90391 GCF_027667425.1 Fusicatenibacter saccharivorans | reverse complement strand
GGGCTACTTATAAATATGCGTTGCTAAAAGCGAAATCTCTGGTTTTTGGAAAGAATTCTTGTGAAAAAGAACAAAAAATGGTATAATTGTATTGAAATATATCCAGAACACCCCTTCTGGAAGCGTACGGGCTCAGTGAGAAAAAAGATTTCACGAAAATGCTCGAAAAAAACACTTGTTAAATTCTTGTCATAGTGCTATGATAAGGAAAGTGAAAAATTTATCAATCACAAAAACCAACTAGGGGTATTTTAGAAAGGAGTATTTATGAGCAGCAAGATTACCATCATTGGAGCTGGAAGCGTTGGATCTACGATCGCCTATACACTGTCGAACGAAGACATCGCGTCTGAGATTGTTCTCATCGATATTAACAAGAAAAAAGTAGAGGGAGAGGTTATGGATATCGCGCAGGGTACCTGCTTCCGCGATCCGGTCTCCATCATCGCAGGTGAGTATGAGGATGCCAAGGACTCTGATATCGTAATTATTACTTCCGGTATTGCAAGAAAGCCTGGCCAGACCCGTATTGAGCTGACCCAGACCAACGTAAACATCTTAAAATCCATCACACCGGAAATCGTAAAAGCGGCTCCGAATGCCATCTACATCATTGTAAGCAACCCGGTTGATATCATGACCTACGTGTTTACAAAGATCTCCGGACTTCCGGAAAACCAGATCCTTGGTTCTGGTACCATGCTGGATTCCGCGAGACTTCGCTGCGGACTGTCTGAACACCTCAACATTGCCCAGAAAAACATCCACGCTTACGTATTCGGTGAGCACGGCGATACTTCCTTCATTCCGTGGAGCGGCGCTTACGTTTCCGGTGTCAGTCTGGACGAGTACTACGAGACCGTAGAAAAAATGGGCAGGAACGTAACCAAGATCGACAAAGATGCTATGCTGGAGTACGTAAGAACTTCCGGCGGACAGGTTATTGCAAACAAAGGAGCTACTTTCTATGCAGTATCTGTTGCAGTATGCAAACTGGTAGCAACCATTCTTTCTTCTTCCGATTCTGTAGCAACCGTATCTTCCATGATGCACGGTGAGTACGGCATCGAGGATGTATGCTTAAGCACACTGACCCTCGTTGGACCGAAAGGCGTACAGGGCAAGATTCCGATGCGTATGACAAAAGAGGAAGTAGAAAAACTCAAAGCAAGTGCCGACGCATTAAAAGCAGTTATCGCACAGATCGAGCACTAAGAGCGGGCAATAAGCTCAAAACATAAAATTTATGGCAGTGGCAGAAAGTGCGAAAGAGCGGTATCTCCCACTGCCTTAACGTGCGCCTGAAGAAATTTTCCGCCGGGTGTACATAAAAAGAGTACCGGAAATTTTTCCGGTGCCGGACAGAAGATACCGCAGGAAAAATGGAAACCAACAGGAGCAAGTAAGAAAGGAGCAATTCCATGACCTACAGTTATTTTCCGGGCTGTACGCTGAAGAACAAAGCAAAAGATCTGGATCATTATGCCAGAGAGTGCGCAAAAGTTCTGGGATTTGAACTGGAAGAAATTGAAAACTGGCAGTGCTGCGGAGCTGTGTATCCACAGGCATCCGATGAAATCGCCACAAAACTTTCTTCGGTTCGCGCCTTAGCAGACGCCAAAGAAAAAGGACAGGATCTGATCACAGTCTGTTCCGCCTGTCATCACGTGATCAAACGCGTAAACGATGACATGGCGAATGTAGAAGACATTCAGACAAAAGTAAACAACTACATGGCTCTTTCCGAGCCATATCTTGGCGAAACGAAAGTACTTCATTATCTGGAAGTGCTGCGTGACGTCGTTGGATTTGACAAGATCAAAGAGAAAGTGGTAAACCCATTAAAAGGAAGAAAAATCGGCGCATATTACGGCTGTATGCTGCTTCGTCCGAGCACCACAATGCAGTTTGACGATCCGGAAAATCCGACAATCATTGAAGACTTTATCAAGGCCCTTGGCGCAACACCGGTCGTATATCCGATGAGAAATGAGTGCTGCGGCGGCTACATATCCCTCAAAGAAAAGAAAATGGCATCCAACATGGTAGACCAGATCATGGCATCCGCATCCTACAAAGGAGCAGAAGAACTGATCACTGCATGTCCGCTTTGCATGTACAACCTGCGCAATAACGGAACAAAAGAAGGTCTTCCGGTTACCTACTTTACCGAGCTTCTTGCAGAAGCACTCGGCATCAAAGAGGAGGTGCAGGCATGAAAATTGCAACATCCGATGAAATCCGTGCCATCGCCGGTGTGGATACCAGAAAATGTATGAAATGCGGTAAATGTTCCGCATCCTGTCCTGCTTATAACGAAATGGACATCCGTCCGCATCAGTTTGTATCTTACGTACAGAACGGCGATGTGGAAGCACTGATGAACTCCAAGTCCATCTGGAAATGCCTCTCCTGCTTCGCATGTGTAGAGCGCTGTCCAAGAGACGTAAAACCTGCCAAACTGATCGAGGCAGTTCGTCTTTCCGTGATCCGTCAGAGAGGAGAGAATTATCTTTCTCCGGATGAAATTCCGGCTCTTCTGGATGATGAGACTCCGCAGCAGCTTCTGATGAGTGCATTCCGTAAATATAGAAAGTAAAAAACAACCCATCCACAGAAAGGTGAGAGAAAAGTGCAAAGAATAGGAGTATTTGTCTGCCACTGCGGTACAAATATTGCGGCTACGGTTGATGTCAAAAAAGTTGTTGACGTCATCAGCAAAGAGCCGGGTGTTGTTCATGCAGAGGATTATCAGTATATGTGTTCCGAAACGGGTCAGCAGAAAGTGATCGATGCCATTCAGAACGAGCATCTGACCGGCGTTGTCATCTGTTCCTGCTCTCCGCGTATGCATGAAGGAACGTTCCGCAAAGCAGCAGAAAAAGCGGGCCTGAACCCGTATCAGCTGGAGATTGCAAACATTCGTGAGCAGTGTTCCTGGATTCATAAAGACATGGAAGAGGCTACCGAGAAGGCCGTAATTCTGGCCCGTGCAGCCGTTGCTAAAGTTATGCTGGATACCCCGCTTACCCCGGGCGAGAGCCGCGTTGTAAAACGTGCGCTGGTGATCGGAGGCGGTATCGCAGGTATTCAGACTGCACTGGATATCGCAGATGCAGGCTATGAAGTAGATATCGTAGAGAAGACCCCGAGTATCGGCGGAAGAATGTCACAGCTTGACAAGACATTCCCGACCCTCGACTGTTCTTCCTGTATCCTGACTCCTCGTATGGGAGAGGTAAACGCGCATGAGAAGATCAACATCTATACCTACAGTGAGGTAGAGAGCGTTGGCGGATTCGTCGGTGATTTCAAAGTAGACATCCGTAAGAAAGCAAGATACGTAGATATGGACAAATGTACCGGATGCGGACTCTGTCAGGAGAAATGTCCTTCCAAGAAGAACCTGAGCGAGTTCAACAGAGGCCTGTCCAACCGTACTGCAATCTACACACCGTTCGCACAGGCAGTTCCGAACGTACCGGTTATTGATACTGCAAACTGTATCCACTTCAAAACCGGAAAATGCGGTATCTGCTCCAAAGTCTGTGCAGCAGGTGCAGTAAACTACGACCAGAAAGATGAAGTAATCACCAGAGAGTACGGCGCAATCGTTGTGGCAACTGGTTTCGATACCATCAGTCTGGACAAGTTTGACGAATATTATTACAACCAGAGCAAAGACGTAATTACCTCCCTTGAGATGGAGCGTCTGATGAATGCTGCCGGTCCGACAGGCGGTAAAGTAGTACGTCTTTCCAACGGCGAGCATCCGAAGGATATCGTATTTATCCAGTGTGTCGGTTCTCGTGACGTGACCTGCAGAGGAAAGAGCTACTGCTCCAAGATCTGCTGTATGTACACCGCAAAACAGGCTATGCTGGTGCGTGACCATTATCCGGATGTCAATGTACATGTCTTCTACATTGATGTTCGTACCCCGGGTAAAAACTTCGATGAGTTCTATCGCCGTGCGGTAGAAGAGTTTGATGTAGACTACATCAAAGGCCAGGTAGGAAAAGTATCCGAGGCTCCGAACGGACGTCTTCTGGTACAGGGTTCCGACCTGCTTGACAACCGTCAGATCAAAATGGAAGCAGACCTTGTTGTCCTTGCAACTGCCATCGAGCCGAGCAAAGATGCAAGAAAACTGGCTACCATGCTGACCGCAAGTATGGATACCAACGATTTCTTTACTGAGGCACACGCAAAGCTGCGTCCGGTAGAGTCCCCGACCGCAGGTGTCTTCCTCTCCGGCGTATGCCAGGGACCGAAAGATATCCCGGAGACCGTTGCACAGGCAGGAGCTGCTGCTGTCAAAGTAGTCGGACTGCTGGCAAAGGACAAACTGACCACCAACCCGTGTACAGCAGAATCCAATCCGCTGTTCTGTAATGGATGTGCATCCTGTGAAAAAGTCTGCCCATACGGCGCAATTTCCTACGAAGACCGTCAGGTCAACGACCATGGAATCCGTGAAACCAGACATGTGGCAGTCGTTAACGGCGCACTTTGCCATGGATGCGGTGCATGTACCGTTGCATGTCCGTCCGGCGCTATGGACCTGAAAGGATTCTCCAATAGACAAATTCTCGCGGAGGTAGATGCAATATGCCGATAGATAACAACGAAAACAAAGAATTTAAGCCAGTCATCGTGGCATTCTGCTGCAACTGGTGCTCCTACGCAGGAGCAGACCTGGCAGGTTCCAGCCGTCTTTCCTATCCGGCAGACGTAAAGATCATCCGTGTTCCATGTTCCTGCCGTGTCAATCCGCTCTTCATCTTAAGAGCATTCCAGAAGGGCGCTGACGGAGTCATCCTCTGCGGATGCCATCCGGGAGACTGCCATTACAGCACAGGAAACTATTATGCAAGAAGACGTATGACCCTGCTGTTCTCCATGCTGGATTACATGGGCGTTGAGAACGGACGTACCCGTGTGGAATGGGTATCCGCCGCAGAAGGTGTGAAATTCTCCCAGACCATGAACGAGTTCATCGAGCAGGTTACAAGCCTTGGTAAGAATGTCAGATTGGAGGATTTACGATGCAAGAAAAATTAGTATCCCGCGCAAAAGAGCTTCTGTCTGACGGTACCGTAGTCCGTGTTCTTGGCTGGAGAAAAGGTGACACTGATTTCAGTGCAGAGCCTGCATTCTTCGAGACTGCCGAGAGCCTTTCCGAGTTTACCTACGACGGATTCTGCGGCGCAAACCTTAGCAAATACATGATTAAAGCATCGAAAGAAGAAGGAAAAACACTCGTTTTCTTAAAACCGTGTGATACTTACAGCTTTAATCAGTTAATCAAAGAGCATCGTGTGGATCGCGAGAAAACCTATATCGTCGGCATCGGCTGCGATGGAAAACTCGATATCGAAAAGATCCGTGAAGCAGGATGCAAGGGTATTACCGCTGTAACAGAAGACGGCGATACCATCAAAGTGGCAACTGTTTACGGCGACAAAGAGCTCGCAAGAGAGGATGTTATCCTGGAAAGATGCAAAGCCTGCAAGGGCGGAAAACACGTTGCCTACGACGAGCTGGCAGAGAACTGCGACGAAGAGAAACCGGCAAAAGAAGGCCGTTTTGAACTGGTTGAGAAGCTCGAGGCAATGGCTCCGGAAGAGCGTTTCGCATTCTGGCAGAACGAACTGTCCCGCTGTATCCGCTGTAATGCATGCCGTAACGTATGTCCGGCCTGCAGCTGTATCAAATGTGTCTTCGATAATGACCGTTACGATACCGCACAGAAAGCAAATACGACTACATTTGAAGAGCAGATGTTCCACATTATCCGTGCATTCCACGTTGCCGGACGCTGCACCGACTGTGGCGAGTGTTCCCGTGTATGTCCGCAGCACATTCCGCTGCACCTGCTGAACCGTAAATTCATCAAAGATATCGACGAGTTCTACGGAGAGTATCAGGCAGGCGCCGATACCGACAGCCGTGCACCGCTCACCAACTTCACACAGGAAGATGTAGAGCCAAGTATCGTTAAGGAAAGGGGTTAAGGGATGTATCAGATTAGCAGAGAAAAAATGCCGGAGCTCCTTGCCGCTGTTGCAAAGGAGATGGATCTTTTCCTTCCGGTACAAAACAATGGAATTACCAATTTCGGTTTCTGGACCGAGGACGCAGACGTGGATCTCGATACCTTAAAAACCGTAAAATCCCCGAAAGATGCCTTTTTCCCGCAGAGTGAAATTCTTTACTCCTGCTATCAGAAGGCAAATAAAACCAGCATTGAACCGGCTGCCTTAAAAGACGCACCGTTTGCTATCTTCGGCGTTCGTCCGTGCGATGTCAGAGCGTTCGATGTTCTGGACCGCGTTTTCTTAAGCGAGCCTGCAGACGTTTACTATGCAGCAAGAAGAGAGCACGGCATCGTTGTTTCCCTGGCTTGTCATGAGCCGGAAGACAGCTGCTTCTGTAAAACCTTCGGCATCGATGCTGCAGAACCGGCAGCAGATGTTGCTATGTGGCAGGTAGCTGACGGTTATGCATGGGAAGCAAAAACCGAAAAAGGCCAGAAACTGACCGAGCTTGTAAAAGCTTACCTGACCGAGCAGGATCTTACCAAAGAAGTAGAGGCTGAGAAAGAAGCAATCCGTACTCTGATCGACAAGATGCCAAACAGCAACCTTTCCCTCGAGGGATGGGGCGTTGGCAAGACAAAAGAACGTTTTGACGATCCGAAGTGGAAAGAACTTTCCGATGCCTGCTTAGGCTGCGGAACCTGTACGTTCTCCTGCCCGACCTGCCAGTGCTACGATATCAAAGACTTTAACACCGGAAACGGTGTACAGCGTTACCGCTGCTGGGATTCCTGCATGTACTCTGATTTCACCATGATGGCAGCAGGAAACAACCGTACCACACAGCTGCAGCGTTTCCGTCAGCGTTTCATGCACAAACTGGTATACTTCCCGGACAACAACGACGGAATGTATTCCTGCGTCGGATGTGGACGCTGCGTAGAGAAATGCCCGCAGTCGCTGAACATTGTCAAAGTAATCAAACGCATGGGAGGTACCAAGTAAATGTGCAATTGTAGTTGTGGAAGCGAAGAAAAGAAAAACGCTTTGCTGCCGCAGGTCGGTATCATCACAGATATCCGCCGCGAAACACCGGACGTAAAAACATTCCGTATCGTTCGTCCGGACGGCACCAAGCTGTTTGAACATATGCCTGGCCAGTGCGCAATGCTCTGTGTACCGGGTGTCGGAGAGGCACTGTTTTCCATTACCTCTTCCCCGACAAACAAAGAGTACCAGGAGTTCTCCATCAAGGAGTGCGGTACTTTAACGAATTATCTTCACAACATGTCCGTAGGAGATGAAATCCTGGTTCGTGGACCGTATGGAAATCATTTCCCGGTAGAAACCGTATTAAAAGGACAGGATCTGCTGTTCATCGCCGGAGGTATCGGACTTGCTCCACTGCGTTCTGTTATTAATTACGTACTGGACAATCGTGATAACTACGGTACCGTAGATATCGTTTACGGTTCCCGTTCCAAAGACGATCTGGTACAGTTAAAAGAGATCCAGGAAGTATGGGCGAAAGCAAAAGATGTCAACGTGCATCTGACGATTGACCGTGAACAGGAAGGCTGGGACGGCCATGTAGGATTCGTTCCGAATTATGTGAAAGAACTGAACATGTCCGTTGACAAAACAGCTCTGATCTGCGGACCGCCGATCATGATCAAATTTGTTCTTCAGGGACTTCAGGAGCTGGGCTATGAGAAAACACAGGTTTACACCACTTTGGAGCTTCGTATGAAATGCGGTATCGGAAAATGCGGCCGCTGCAACATCGGAGACAAATACGTCTGCAAAGACGGCCCGGTTTTCCGCTGCGACGAGATTGACGAATTACCGAACGAATATTAAACGGAGGTTGAAGAAAATGCAGGAAATGGTAAATATTTACGTTTACGGCAAAAAGTATTCCGTACCTGGCGATCTGACCATCATGACCGCTATGGAGTACGCCGGATATCAGTTAAAACGCGGATGCGGATGCCGTCACGGATTCTGCGGTGCATGTGCGACCATCTACAGAATCAAAGGAAAAAATGAACTGAAAACCTGTCTGGCATGTCAGACACAGGTAGAAGACGGCATGTATATCGCAAGCCTTCCGTTCTATCCGATCGACAAGAGAACATACGATATCGAAGAGATCAGCGCAGAGCAGAGAGTCATGATGGATCTGTATCCGGAAATCTACAGCTGCGTTGGATGTAATGCATGTACCAAAGGATGTCCGCAGAGCCTGAACGTTATGCAGTATATTGCATACGCACAGAGAGGCGACTTCAAGAAATGTGCAGAAGAGTCCTTCGACTGCATCGGCTGCGGAATCTGTGCATCCCGCTGTCCGGCTGGTATCTCCCATCCGATGGTAGGAGAGCTGGCAAGACGTCTGAACGGAAAATACATTGCTCCGAAGTCTGAACATGTAAAGAACCGTGTAGCAGAGATCAAAGAAGGAAAATTCGATGATCTGATCGAGCAGGTTATGCAGAAACCGATCGAAGAAATGCAGGAACTTTACAACAACCGTGAGATCGAGAAATAAGGAGGGAATTTCGAATGTATACACTGGCCAATATGCAGGACTCTATTAAAAAGGTAGAAGCTACCAGAGCCCAGAGAATGGCAACAGAGCCAAGAAGAATGACAGCGGATGAGAAAGATGCCCTTCTTGCAGCATATCATCCGGACTATAAAGAGGAAGGCTTCATCACCCTGAAAGTCGGCCCGAACAAAGGTGAGAAAGTTCCGACAGAGCTCGGCTATCTGCTGGAGTCCAACAGCCGTATCCTCGGTGTTGACATCGACCTTGACAAAGTAGATTATGACGTAGATGTACTGGTTATCGGTGCCGGTGGAGCAGGTTCTTCTGCAGCTATCGAGGCTCACGAGGCTGGCGCAAACGTTATGATTACCACCAAACTGAGAATTGGTGATGCAAACACCATGATGGCAGAAGGTGGAATCCAGGCAGCGGACAAAGAAAACGATTCCCCGGCACAGCATTATCTGGATGCGTTCGGCGGCGGACACTTTGCTGCAAGACCGGAACTGCTCCGCAAACTGGTTATGGAAGCTCCGGATGCAATCTCCTGGCTGGAAAACCTGGGCGTTATGTTTGATAAAGATGAGAATGGCCGTATGGTAACTACGCACGGCGGCGGAACTTCCAGAAAACGTATGCATGCATGCCGTGACTACTCTGGAGCAGAGATCATGAGAACACTGCGTGATGAAGTCATCAACCGCGGTATTCCGGTGATCGAGTTCTCTTCCGCAGTAGAGCTGATCAAAGACGATAAGGGACAGGTTGCAGGTGCTGTTCTCCAGAACATGGAGACTGGCGAGTACCAGGTAGCAAAGGCAAAAACCGTTATCATCGCAACAGGTGGTGCGGGACGTCTTCACTACAACAACTTCCCGACATCCAACCATTACGGTGCAACCGCTGACGGTCTGATCCTTGGATACCGTGCAGGCGCTCCGCTTCTGTATCAGGATACCATTCAGTACCATCCGACCGGAGCTGCTTACCCGGCTCAGATCTTCGGTGCTCTGGTAACCGAGAAAGTACGTTCTCTGGGCGCAATGCTCGTAAACGTAGACGGCGAAGCATTCATGCATCCGCTGGAAACCCGTGATGTATCTGCAGCAAGCATCATCCGCGAGTGCTCCGACGACCGCAACGAGGGCGTTGAGACTCCACAGGGCAAGGCTGTATGGCTGGATACTCCAATGATCGAGCTGATCCACGGAGAAGGCACCATTGAGAAGAGAATCCCGGCTATGTTCCGTATGTTCATGCAGTATGGCATCGATATGAGAAAAGAGCCGATCCTGGTTTACCCGACGCTGCATTATCAGAACGGTGGACTGGAAATCAACGGCGAAGGCTTTACCAACACCGTAAGCAACCTGCTCGTAGCAGGTGAGGCAGTTGGAGGAATCCACGGAAGAAACCGTCTGATGGGTAACTCTCTGCTGGATGTTATCGTATTTGGCCGTGATGCAGGAAAAGCTGCAGCAGCAAAAGCAAAAGACGTAACACTTGGAAAGATGAATCTGGATCATGTGGAGAAATATGCTGAGACCTTAAAAGAGGCAGGCATTGACACCGGTATGGTATCTCCGCAGCTTCTGCCGGATTATGCAGGAAAGAGACACCTGTAAAATGCAGTAACCGCGAAAAAGCGTGGCCCGGGGCAGAAATACTGTCCCTGGACACGCTTTCCGTGCTGAAAATCCATTGGATGATCGGTATGATAAAATAGCAAGGAAAGAAAGGTGGAGAATCCCATGCGTGAAATTCAGGCTAGTACCATTACGGATGTGGTAGAGAAACTTTGTATCGAAGCAAACTACCATCTTCCGGAAGACGTAAAATGTGCCATCACAGGCTGCCGTGCCTGCGAGGATGGCGAGATTGCAAAAGGTGTTCTGGACAAAATCGTAGAAAATTATGAGATCGCAGACGCACAGAACGTGCCGATCTGCCAGGATACCGGAATGGCATGTGTTTTCCTGGAAATCGGACAGGATGTGCACATCGCAGGAGGAGATCTTGCAGAGGCAGTCAACGAAGGTGTCAGAAGAGGATATGACAAAGGATACTTAAGAAAATCCGTTGTCAAAGATCCGGTCAGAAGAGGAAACACCGGCGACAATACACCGGCTATGCTCTACACCGAGATCGTTCCTGGCGATCAGATCAAAGTAACCGTAGGCCCGAAAGGCTTCGGAAGCGAAAATATGAGTATGATCCGTATGTTCAAGCCGTCCGCAGGTCTTCAGGGAATCAAGGATTTCATCCTGGAAGTTGTTGAGACAGCAGGCCCGAACCCATGCCCGCCTATGGTAGTCGGCGTTGGTATCGGCGGAACCTTCGATAAATGTGCACTGCTTGCGAAAAAAGCACTGATGCGCCCGATCGATTCCGAGAACCCGGATCCGTTCTACGCAGATCTGGAAAAAGAAATGCTGGAGAAAGTCAACAAACTCGGCATCGGACCGCAGGGCTTTGGCGGAAAAACCACAGCCATCGGCCTCAATATCGAGACAATGCCGACTCATATTGCGGGAATGCCGTGTGCAGTCAACATCAACTGCCATGTTACCCGTCATAAAACGGAGGTGATCTGATCATGGAAAAACATATTCAGCTGCCTTTAACAGAAGAACTGGCAAAAACACTGCATGCCGGAGATACCGTATATCTGACCGGAACTATCTATACTTCCCGTGACGCCGGACATAAGAGAATGTGTGAAGCGCTCGCAAGAGGAGAAAAAATCCCGTTTGATCCGACAGACGCTACGATTTACTACGTAGGACCGACCCCTGCAAAACCAGGCCAGGTCATCGGATCTGCAGGTCCTACCACCAGCGGCCGTATGGATGCGTATGCTCCGACCATGATGTCCGTAGGCGCAAGAGGAATGATCGGTAAAGGCGCACGTCTTCCGGAAGTTGTAGAAGCCATGAAGAAATATCATGGCGTATACTTCGGAGCCATCGGCGGAGCCGGCGCACTGCTTGCAAAATGCATCAAAAAAGCAGAGCTGATCGCATACGAAGATCTTGGCGCAGAGGCACTTCGCCGTCTGGAAGTAGAGGATATGCCGCTTTTCGTTATCATCGACTGTGAGGGAAATAACCTGTATGAGATGGGAAGAAAAGAGTATTTAGAAGCGCATAAAGAAGACTAAAGGTTATGCTTCGACGGGTATCTGTGAATGATGATAACGACGAAATAGCATAATACAAGAGAGACCATAGAGCTGTCTGAAAAAATCAGACAGCTCTCAAGCTGAAAAGGCATCAGGGCATTGACACTTGCAAGCGACTTTCGGCAGAAAAAGAAATGAAAGAGGAAGAAAAACATGACTGTAGAAATGATAAGCCACTTACTGGAAGCACTGATGATCCTGTGCTTTGGCCTGTCCTGGCCGCTGTCCATTTATAAATCCTGGACTTCAAGAACAGCAAAAGGAAAGAGCCTTTACTTTGAGGTGTTCATCTGGATCGGATATATTTTCGGTATTGCCAACAAATTCATCAGCTATATGAACAACCCGGACAAAGACTGGATCTTTTTCCTTGCGTGGGCTTTCTATTTCCTGAACATTGCAGAGATCACGGTAGATATGGTGCTGTACTTCCGCAATGTAAAACTGGATAAGAAAAGAGAAGCAGAGAAATAAAGCAGCGGAATACAGTTAAACGAATCCCCGTCCGTGCGGCAGATTATGCTGCATGGGCGGGGATTCTTACGTTTGTCTTAAGTTGCCTTACGATTTCTAAGATGGATTGCATGGTGGGGAGATCGTTTGATATAATGGGAGTATCAGAAACGAAAGCCAAAAATCGGAAGGGAGGATTTTTATGAGACGGTATGCATGGGTAACAGCAGTGTGTCTGGCGGCACTGATGGCAGGCGGATGCGGAAATCAGACAGGGCAGGAAACCAAACAAAATTCGGTGAGCGTATCGGAGAGTGCAGCATCCGGTGAACCAGAGGCAAAATCAGATGATGTGGGATCGGATGGAGATGCGGTGAAAGAGGCCGGGGATGGTTTGGAGAACGACGAAGAAGGAAAAAACGAAAAAGGAGCTTCCGCCGTAAAACTGGAAGAGGGAGAAATCTACCGGGATGATCTGGACGGGGATGCGTCAGAGGAAGAAGTTTCTTTTTCTTTTGAGGGTGATGGGAAAAATGGTCATGACTTCGAAAACTATAAGTATATTCTGACGCTCAACTATGGAGAGCATGTGAAGCAGTTCGAGATCCTGGGCGGATATGAAGCAACCTGGATAATACGAACAAAGAGTGGTGGCCACTATTTGTATCAGGAATCGTATCACGAAGACGGACTATATTCGGTAACCGTTTTCCGGGTATCATCGGATGAAGCTGTGGACCTTGGCTGTCTGGATGGAAGAATTGGAGATAACGGTATAGAAGATGTCAATGCGTTTTCCTGGGTGGAAAGAATCAATCTGCTGGGAACGTATAAAGGGGAACGGAATGTCGGGATCGGAAGCGAGGGGCTCCCGGAGGCGAAAGAAGATGCGTGGAAAATTATCTGGGACAAAAAACCGCTCGTTCTGAAGCAGGAACTGGAAGTTATCGTTCAAAACGAAGACGGAAGCACAGAAAACAGAGTCCTTCCGGCAGGTACGGAACTGATCCCACAGGAAACCGATAAAGAAACGTATCTGGATGCAGAAACTTCGTATGGAACACAGTGCCGGATTGAAGTGGAGACAGAAGACGGATATACTTATATGATTCACGGGGTAGATGAGCATGCATATTTTGCAGATCTTCCGTATGCCGGATAAAGCCGCGAAAAGAAGGGATTGCAGGAACGGGAAAAGAACGGTATACTGTGTATAGAATCTGCTTGACTTAAAGTGCACTTTATAGTTTAGAATAAAGAAAGCTGGAGATTTGCGGTGTCAGAAAAGAGAAGGTTCTGACAAAGCAGAGGTTTCGGCTTTCTTTTTATGTTGTATTGTATGTGGGTGTGAAAAAAAGGAAAAAACGAAAACGAGGTGAATGCTTTGGAGGCAAGAGAGGTATTAGAAAAAGTAAAAAACAACGAAATTTCGATCGAGGAGGCAGAAAAATATTTCAAAAAAGAGCCATTCGAGGAGATGGGATATGCGAAGCTGGATACGCACCGTGAAATCCGGAGCGGATTTGCGGAGGTCATTTTCTGTGCACGGAAGGCGGATGAACATCTGCTGAAGATTTTTACGCGTCTGTACGAGCAGGATGGGGAGGTCTTCGGAACGAGAGCCAGTGAGCATCAGTATGAGCTGATCCGGGAAAAGTTTCCGGAAGTGGTGTATGATCCGCTGTCCCATATTTTGAAAATAGAAAAAAAAGACAAGAAGCGGATCGGCAAAATCGCCGTCTGCACGGCTGGAACCGCGGATATTTCCGTTGCCGAGGAGGCGGCGCAGACCGCAGAATACTTTGGTGCAAACGTTGCGCGTATCTACGATGTCGGTGTGAGCGGTATCCACCGCCTGCTGTCGCGTCTCGATACGATTCAGAGCGCCAACTGCGTTGTAGCCGTTGCCGGTATGGAAGGAGCGCTGGCGAGCGTGCTCGGCGGCTTGGTGGACAAGCCGGTGATTGCTGTTCCGACATCCGTTGGCTACGGGGCCAGCATGAATGGTCTTTCGGCGCTGCTTACGATGATTAATTCCTGTGCGAACGGAATTGCTGTCGTAAACATCGACAACGGTTATGGGGCCGGATATATTGCAACACAGATTAACAGAATGGGAGTGCATAAAGATGAGTAAAAGTTTATATCTGGAGTGCGGGAGCGGAATCAGCGGGGATATGACCGTTGCGGCTCTGCTCGATCTGGGAGCAGACCAGGAGGTACTGGAGAAGGCACTGGCAAGCCTTCAGCTGCCGGGATACAAAACTGCCGTTACGAGAGTGAAAAAATCGGGGCTGGATGCCTGCGACTTCAATGTCATTCTGGATGCGGAGCATGAGAACCACGATCATGATATGGCGTATCTGCATGGGGATATGGCGAAAGCGCATGCACATGGAGAGGAGCATGTACACCATCATGAGCATACGCACGATCATGAGCATGTACATGACCAGAAACATACACACAGCCATGACCAGGAACACGCAGGAGAGCATCAGCACCATCATGAGCACCGCGGCCTGCCGGAGATTCTTGCCATTATCCGCCGCGGTGATCTGACACCGGGAGCGAGAGCTCGGGCAGAGCGGATTTTCCAGATTCTTGCAGAAGCAGAAGCAAAAGCGCACGGTGTGCCGCTCGATCAGGTGCATTTTCACGAGGTAGGAGCGGTCGATTCCATCGTAGATATTGTTGCCGCCGCCGTCTGCCTGGATAACCTGGCGCCGGATGAGGTTATCGTGACGGGGCTTTGCGAGGGAAGCGGCTTCATCCGATGCCAGCATGGACTGATTCCGGTTCCGGTTCCGGCCGTTTTAAATATCGTGCAGACGCACGGCCTGACGCTTATTCCGACCGGAATCAAGGGCGAGCTTGTTACACCGACCGGTGCAGCCATTGTTGCAGCGATCCGCACAAAGGAGAAACTTCCGTATTCCTTCAAATGCACAAAAACAGGTCTTGGAGCCGGAAAACGGACGTATGAGCGGCCGTCACTTTTACGGGCTATGATGCTGGAAACCGAGGAAAATGACGAAAAAGATACGATCTGGAAGCTGGAATGCAATATCGACGACTGCACCGGTGAGGCGCTTGGCTACTGTATGGGAAAACTGCTGCAGGCAGGTGCAAGGGATGTTCATTATATCCCAGTCTATATGAAGAAAAACCGTCCGGCATATCAGCTGGATGTGATCTGCGATGAAGAAAAGCGGGAAACGCTGGAGAGTATTATTTTCACGGAGACAACCACGATCGGAATCCGTCGCTGCCAGATGGAGCGTACCGTGATGAAACGCGAATTTGCAACAATCACGACCGAATACGGGGATGCCGCTGTCAAGATCTGCCGTCATGGGGAGATAGAAAAAGTTTACCCGGAGTACGAGAGTGCCGCACTCATTGCTGAAAAAAGCGGTATGCCGGTTGGTGAGGCCGGTGCGTGGATCGTACAGAAATATAAAGAAGGAAAGTAAAAAACATGAGATATTTGAAACCACATTTTTACGATCAGTTTACATGTACAGCAGGAGATTGTCCGGATACCTGCTGCGCCGGCTGGCAGATTGTGATCGACGAGGATTCTCTGGAGCGGTACGGAAAGGAGCAGGGCGAGTTTGGAAAACGTCTGCGCAATTCCATCGACTGGGAAGAGGAGTGTTTCTATCAGAAGAACCGCCGCTGTGCTTTTTTAAATGATGAGAATCTCTGTGACCTCTACAAGGCACTGGGCCCGGATGCGCTTTGCGATACGTGCCGTCTGTACCCGAGACATACGGAAGAATATGAGGGACTGCGGGAGCTTTCCCTGTCCCTTTCCTGCCCGGAGGCGGCGCGAATCATTCTGTCCTGCCAGGAGCCGGTGCGCTTCCTTGCGGAGGAGACCGACGAGGAGGATGATTTCGAAGAGTTCGATTTCATGATGTTCTCGCAGCTGGAAGATACCAGAGATGTTCTGTTCAAAATTCTGCAGAACCGTACGATGCCGCTGCAGGAGCGCATGAGGGCGGCGGAACAGCTTGCCGAACAGTATCAGATCTGCATGGAAGAACAGCGGGAATACGATATTGATGATCTGCTTCGGAAATATGAGAAGCATTTGGAAGAGGGAACCTTAAGCGAGTGCGCGGCGGAAAGTCTGGCCCAAAAAGGTGTGGACGCTGCGGGATTCCACGTATGGGAACGTCAGAGAAAAGAACTGGCTGTTCTCCGAAGCCTCGAGCGCCTGCGCCCGGAATGGGATGAGGTGCTTGACGGTACAGAAAAAGTGCTGTACCAGAACGGCGAATCTGCTTACCAGGCCATCTGTGAAGAATTCCACCGCACCTTTGGAGCGAAAAGCAGCCGTCGTGCCGAGTGGGAAAACATAGGCGAGCAGCTTCTGATGTTCTTCGCCTATACCTATTTCTGCGGTGCCGTCTACGATGATATGGTCTGTTCCAAAATGGAACTTGCCCTTTTCTCCGTTCGCTGGATCCAGGAAATCCTGCTTGCGCGGTGGCTGGAAAACGGAAAAACACTTTCCATGCATGACGTTGAGGAGCTTTCCTGGCGTTACGCACGCGAGGTTGAGCATTCCGACGATAACCTGAATGCGCTCGAGGACTGGCTGTTTGAGACTTACGCGCCGGAAGGATGTGTACTGGAAGAAGAACAGGAATAGAAGAGGAAGAAAAATCATGCAGGAAAAGCAAAAGAAATAGATGCTGCGTATTGCGCTTTATCTGGTTGGAATTATTGTGCTGGCACTTGGCATCACATTGAATACAAAGACGAACCTCGGCGTGTCGCCCATCATCTCCATTCCGTACGCTGTGGCACAGATTTTTGGCTATGAAACAGGAACGGCAGTCTTTGTGGCGTATCTGATCTTTATCGTATTGCGGATTGTGCTGCTGAAAGGAAAATTTCCACCGTTCCAGCTCTTACAGGTTGCGGCCAGCTACCTGACCAGCGCCTTTATTACCATCTTTGACCGGGTTCTCCCGGTACCTGAACAGATGGGAAGCCGGCTTCTTGTCCTTGCCCTTGCTATCGGAATGATCGGTGCAGGACGACCGGTGGGAATCGGAATCGGCACTGTTGTAGCCATGGTCTGCACGGGAAGAGTGATCGCGCTGTTTAACCATTTTGGAAAGAAGAAAATAGAAGAAATCACAATCGCATAGCACGCCAATACCCCTGTCGAAAAACCTTGAGTTTTCGGTGGGGGTTTGTTATAATGAAAGACAGCGAAAGAAAAATTTTTTGATTTGTCATAAGGCGTTTGTTTGCGTTATGAGAAGTGCGAAGGAGGAAGTGGCAAATGAACTTAGTTATTACGATGAGCCGCCGGTTTGGCACAGGGGCGAGTATTATTGCAAAAGAACTTTCCGAGAGACTGCATATCCCGGTATATGATAAGGACGATGTAGAGCACGGCATGCGTGAAAATGCCTTTGAATCTGAGGCGGATGCGATCCGCGAACTGGCAAAACAGCCGTGTATTATTATTGGACGGTGCGCTTCGGAGTTTCTGAAAAATAAGAGCAACGTCATTAATATTTACGTTTGCGCGGACAAAGAGGATCGCATCAATCGTATCATGAAGTTGTTTTCTCTGACAAGAGAAGCTGCTGAGGTGATGCTGGAAGAGACCGATAAGCAGCGTGCCGAGTATTATTACAAGAATACCGGAAAAACATGGGGAGATGTGAATAACTATCATATGATCCTGAATACATCGGATCTTGGCATCGAGAACTGCGCAGATATTCTGATGCGGTATTTTGAAATGAAAGATTATATCTAAACGAGATACAGAAAAAGTAAGAGATTATAAAAAATCAGGTGTTTCCCAAAAAGAGAAGCACCTGATTTTTTGATCCCATTTAGTAAGTCTGATACGTATTGCTGTAACTGCGGCCAGAGAAGTAATTCTGTTTCAGAATCAGAAACAGTTCGGCATCGGTTGCGTACTCATACGGATTCGCATAGAAGAGACCGACAAGACCGCAGGTGATGGAAGAGAGAATCTTCCATCCGATAAAGGAAAGATCCAGGATGAAGGCATTCATTTTTTCACCATCCATCATTTCACGGCTGATCCGAAATGCGTCCTCTGTGGAAAGATCCGGGCAGTCGGCTAAAAGATACGGTACCATACGGTATTCATAAGATTTTACAATTCCAGGAATAATAAGAAGCAGCGACCAGAGGAAAGTGTAAAGCTTCATCAAAAACAGAGTCCAGACTGTTTTTCCGTAGGCGCCATTCTGGAATCCAGACAGCATATAGCCAAGTCCCGCTTTTTCCATTGAGTTTTCGATGAAAAACCTTGCGCCTCCGACTTCGAAGGGAGCCAGGATAAAAATGTCGATGAGAATAAATGCAAGTCCGATGATAAGAAGCACAATACCACCGAAAACAGAAAAAACAAATTTAACCGGACCAAGCGGGGTGAATCTTTCAGCAAAAGATGCAACATTAAGGTTATCGGAAGAAATGGTAAATCCGGATATACTGGACGTATTGTGCTGATTTCCATTATTGGAATTTCCGGAATTGGAAGTACCGCTTCCGACCAGCAGCGTCAGAATCAGGGCTGCTACCACACAGATCCAGTAATTGCGTAAAAATGCGGCTTTTCCGCGGGTTTTCAGTTGCTCTCGTGTCCACATAAAAAGACCTCCCTCTTAATGTAAGTGTAAACAGCAGACAATTCTGCCAAGTCACGATTATCTTACCATGGGGCAGGTGAAACATCAAGACAGCTTAAGGAAAGTTTAAGAAATTGGCAGAAAGATTAAAGTGGAAATGTGCATTCTTAAATAAAGATTTTACTTGTGAAGCGGGGATGAATGTGCTATAATCTCTCCGGTGCGTCAGAACGCAGCGGGGCCGGGTTTCTCCGGGGTGCGTTCTGAAAAAAAAGAAACCTGTACGTTGAATTGACAAAGAGAGCGAGGAATTTACGTGTATCTGACAAAGGACGAGTTTCTGCAGAAATTTGGAATTCTGCCGCAGGAATTTGAAGAAGCAGATATTTCCTGGGAAGAACTGCTGGAAATTGCGGATGATTATGAACGGCGCCGGCCGACGCTGGAAAAGATCCGAAAAGAATTTGTGGCAGAATTTCTGCAGGACAAGGAAAAAGAGATCGGACTGCAGTCGTACCACAGCCGCCTGAAGGACACCGAACACCTGGTGGAAAAGCTGGTGCGCAAGCGTCTGGAAAATTATGCAAAATACCGGAAAATGGATGCGACAAACTATATGCGTTATGTGACAGACCTGATCGGAATCCGGGGACTTTTGCTGTATCGGGAGGACTGGGTAAACTTCCATAAATATATTACCCACTGGTTTAAAAACGATCCGGAAAAATACATCCGTGATTACGGCCGCGACTACGACAAAAATGCGTCGGGCTATATGGCAGAGCCGCCGAAAGTCCATACAAGACTTGGCGATTACGCCGACATCTATGTGAACTGGATTCCGGAGGAGAACATTCTGGACCGGAAACATTACCGTGCGGTGCATTACATTGTCGTTTACCGCGGCGTCTATATTGAAATTCAGATTAAGACGCTGTTCGAGGAGGGCTGGGGAGAGATTGACCACAGCATTCTTTATCCGCGGCGCAAGGGAAACGCCATGCTGACCGAGTTTTCCGAGCTGCTGAACCGTCTGGCGGGCATGGGAGATGAGATGGGATCGTTCTACCGCCGTCTCCAGGTTGTGCCGGATGAGAAGTTCCAGAGCAAGGAAACGATCGTGCGCAAGCGTGAATTAAAACCGCAGGTCAAGGCAGCGGTGGAAAAACGCGATCTGAACGAAATTCATACGATGGATGATGCCGTCTGGAGCATACTGAAAGAATAAAACTGCTTTTCAGAAATGGGAAAGGATAAAAAATGGATGGAAGAAACACGGGCCGTATGGGATTCTCCCATGCAGCGGAGAATTCTGCGGAGAATATGATGGCGGCAGTCAAAGCCGGAAAAATCCGAAAACATCTGATGGGAAATACTTCGCCGATCCGCTATGGAACGATGGAAAAACGCGAGATGACCGAATATACCGACTTTGTCCGGACGAAACTCTGTTATGAAATTCTGAATCTGCCCGGGGAGGAAAAATGAATACAATAGAAAAAATATATACAAACTACGACGGACTCCTGGAAGAATTTTCTGAGGAAGTGATTCAGAGCCGTTATGCCGTTTTTTATGAAGAGATCGAAGAATTTGCCAAAAGTCTCGGCATTCGCGAGAAAATCCAGATCAGTGAATCGCTGTTAAGCCATGCGGTGCTGGACTATTTCACGGATATTTCCCGCCTGAAACATTTTCACCAGGCGAAACATATCAATTCGCTGAAAGTAATCTCTTATGAGACATACTGGCTGCTGCGGAGAAAACCGATCCAGATTCTGGTGGAGGATGAGACATCGGATGCGATGGCATTTCTGAATGAAAAATTTGTCTTTTCCCGCATTGCAAAGTATCTGATGGGTGACGGAAAACGGGTGATTTTAAGCCCGGAAACGAAAAAGGGCTTCTTGAACTATCTGGATTCTCTGTTTTATTACTTGAAATACCGCAATTACGATGCGGAAATGCTCGAGATGATGCTGATGGGCTTCAAAGCGGGCGTTCTGGTGGCGGACGATTTAAAAGAGCAGGAATCCTGAGAACGGGCGAAAGCAGAATACAGTAAAATAGGATGAACACAGAAAGAACCGGACGGGGCTGCAGGCCGCTGTCGGGTTCTTTTTTTGCACAGCTCTGCATAAAGTGCAAAGAAAACGTTGTGATGTACGGGGAAGGAAAATGAGTGCAGACAATCTGGAAAAAATCCATGCATTTCTAAAAAAGGCGAATGAAATCGCCTGGGGGCCGCCGCTTCTTTTTCTGCTGCTTGGGACAGGCATTTTTCTGATGATCCAGCTTCGTGCGCTGCCGGTTCGCCGTCTGGTTTTTGCACTTCGGACAGCGTTTGGCCGCAGAGCGAGGCGCACCGGGGAACCAACAGAAGCAGGTGTTTCGCCGTTCGCATCGTTGATGACGGAACTGGCAGCAGAGATCGGGACAGGCAATATCGTGGGCGTTGCCTCGGCGATGGCACTTGGCGGTCCGGGAGCACTGGTGTGGATGATGCTGGCAGCGGTGATAGGACTTGCACTGAAATTTTCGGAGAGCTTTCTTTCTGTGAAGTACCGGATGCAAAAGAAAGACGGGACCTACTGCGGTGGTCCGATGGTAACGCTGACGAGAGCCTTTCCAGAGGAAAAACTGGCAAAGGTGCTGGCTGTATTTTTTTCCGGGAGTGCCGTTCTAGTATCGCTCGGAATGGGAAATATGACGCAGGCGAACTCGATTGCGCTGGCGATGCAGGATACCTTTGGCGTGGAAAGAGAAAAAAGTGCACTGGTACTGACGATTCTTCTGCTGCTCGTTGTGACAGGCGGACTGCGTTCCATTGCAAAAGCGGCGGAGGTGCTGGTACCGGGGATGGCGCTCTTTTATCTGTGCGGGGCAGGAATTGTGATCTGTCTGCATGGTGGCGAGCTTCCGCGAACGCTGTCCGAGATGGTGCAGAATGCATTTTCTTTCCGGGCGGCATCGGGAGGCGCAGTGGGAGCCGGAATTGCCCTGCTGCCGCCGGCTCTGCGGTATGGGGTTTCCCGCGGTGTGTTTTCCAATGAAGCGGGGCTGGGAGCAGGCGGAATCAGTGCCGCTGCGGCGCAGACGGACGATCCGGTGCGGCAGGGATATATCAGTATGACCGGTGTGTTTGTTGATACCATGGTAATCTGCCTTGTGACCGGTCTTGCCGTCGGAGTGACCGGGGCGGCAGAGCGGGCAGCGGAAGCGGAAAAAGCGGATGGCGCGGCGATGGTAATCCGGGCATTTGAAAGTGTGTTCGGACCGGCGGGAGGTTATCTTGTTACGATCGGGATTCTGCTGTTCGCGTTTGCAACGATGGCGGGCTGGGCCTACCAGGGGGAGCAGGCGTTTGTCTGGCTGGTGAAAAAGGAGAGTTTCGGAATGGTTTACCGTGTTTTCTTCTGCTTTGCAGCATCAGCAGGATGTGTCTGTGTGGCAGAAATCGTCTGGAACTTTGCAGAGCTTGCCAATGCCTGCATGGCGGTGCCGAACCTGATTTGTGTGCTGCGGCTCTGGAAAACAGTAAAAGAAGGGGCAGTCAGGTTTGAGAGCAGCATAAAAAAGTCGGAACAGAGGAAAAACGGAGGCAGGGGAGGAACATGAGAAAACGTATTCAGGCAGATTTCACGGTGAGCTGGTTCAGAGAGCCAAAAGAATAGCCCATTTCTTCCCACTTTGTCAGCAGCTCATCGAGAATCTCCGCGTTGGTTGAGGAGGTGTTATGAAGCAGAACGATGGCGCCGGGATGAATGCGTCCGGTCAGCTTTTCGAAAGCCTCCTCGTGGGTTGGCTGCTGATCCTGGTACCAGTCTACATAGGCGAGACTCCAGAAAAACGTATGGTATCCGAGGTCCTTTGCCATCTGCAGGTTCTGTGTGCTGTATTTTCCCTGCGGCGGGCGGTAAAATTTCACCATTTCCTGGCCGGTGGTCTCCTGATAAAGAGTGGAGACTCGGTTCAGTTCTTCGGAGAAGGCTTCCTGCGTGGAGATTTTGGACATATCCGGGTGCGACCAGGTGTGGTTTCCGACGATATGGCCTTCTGCCGCCATGCGTTTGACAAGATCCGGCTGGTCGGAGAGAAAATTGCCGACGACAAAGAACGCTGCGGGTGCCTGATGCTTCTGGAGTGCGTCAAGGATCGCCGGGGTGTTGCCGTTTTCATAGCCGCAGTCAAACGTCAGATAGATGATGTTTTCTTCCGGTGAAGCGGCAAACCAGGCGTTGTAGGCGGCAAGCTCTTCGGATGTAGCATTGCCGACGGGAGTCTTCCCTTTTTCCGGGAAGGAGAGCCCCCAGTTTTCGGCAGCAGAGGAGAGGACGGGCATCGAAACGGAAGAAACAGGTGTCTCCGGCGCAGCAGAGAGAAAAACTGGGGCTGCCTTTCGGAGCGCACGGCAGGTAAAGTGGGACAGAACAGAGCCAAAAAGAAAAGCGGAGCAGAAAAAAGCGGCGGCGATACCGGCTTTTTTCAGGATCCGGCGGGAAAGGGGTGAAAGAGAACGCATAAAATCCCCCTCCAGGACTTTTTGAGACAATATATGTATGGATGAAAGAAAACATGCGGCACACATCTGTTTGACTTTACCTGCAATCTATGTCACAATGGAGGTAGAGTGGATGGAAAGGGCAGAGAAAAACAAGATGACAAAATATGAGGTTTTAAAAAAGTACTTCGGTTACGATTCCTTCCGAGAGGGGCAGGAGATGCTGGTGGATGCGCTTCTGAACGGACAGGACGTGCTCGGCATTATGCCGACCGGAGCAGGAAAATCGCTGTGTTATCAGATTCCGGCGCTTCTGCTGCCAGGAATTACCCTGGTGGTATCACCGTTGATTTCTCTGATGAAGGATCAGGTATCGACCCTGAACCAGGCGGGGATTCACGCTGCGTTTCTGAACAGCTCCTTAAGTGCGGCGCAGTACCGGAAGGCACTCGGCTTTGCCATGGAGGGCCGGTACAAGATTATTTATGTCGCCCCGGAACGCCTTCTGACACCGGAATTTTTGTGCGCGGTGCAGTCGATGGAAATTTCGATGATTAGTGTTGATGAGGCACACTGTATTTCCCAGTGGGGTCAGGATTTCCGCCCAAGCTACCTGAAAATCACAGAGTTTGTCGAGCAGCTTCCCGCACGGCCGGTGATCGGTGCCTTTACGGCAACGGCAACAAAAGAGGTACGGGATGATATCGAAGCACTGCTGTCTTTGCGTGATCCGGTACGTCTGGTCACAGGCTTTGACCGGAAAAATCTGAAATTTACGGTACAGCAGCCGAAAGATAAATTCGCAGCCGTGGAATCATTCCTTGCAGAGCACGAGGCGGACTGCGGAATTATTTACTGTCTGACCAGAAAAAATGTGGAGGAGGTCTGTGAGAAACTCGAGCAGAAAGGATATTCTGTCACAAGATACCATGCGGGTCTTTCTGACCTGGAACGGCAGGAAAACCAGGAAGATTTTATTTATGACCGGAAGCAGATCATGGTAGCGACAAACGCTTTTGGTATGGGAATCGATAAATCGAATGTGCGGTACGTCATCCATTATAATATGCCGAAAAATATGGAAAGCTATTACCAGGAGGCCGGCCGTGCGGGACGGGATGGCCTTCCGGCGGAATGCATTCTGCTGTACGCGGGACAGGATGTGATCACAAACCAGTTTTTTATCGAAAACATGGCGCAGGAGAGTGAGGATCCCGAGACGACAGCGCTGATCCGTCAGCGGGAGGAGGAACGGCTGAAGAAAATGACGTTTTACTGTTTCACCCATGAGTGTCTCAGAGATTATATCCTGCGGTATTTCGGGGAATACGGTTCCAATTACTGTGGAAACTGTTCCAGCTGCCTCTCGGAATTTGAAACGGTGGATGCGACAGCGACGGCAAAGGCAATCCTTGGCTGTGTGCGGGAATGCCGTCAGCGGTACGGCACGACGGTGATTCTCGATACCCTGCACGGTGCGAATACCGCGAAAATCCGCCAGTACCGCATGGATGAAAACTCCCATTACGGGGAACTGGCAAAAGAGCCGGTCTACCGGCTGCGGCAGATCTTAAATGAACTGCAGGTTCGGGAATATCTCTATGTAACGGCCGACACATACAGCATTGTGCGCCTGTTGCCAAAAGCGGCGGAGCTGCTGGATGAGGACGGCACGATGCTGATGAAGATGGCAAAAGAAGAAAAACGGATTCCGAAAGCCGCAAAAGAGAAGACAAAGACAAAAACCTCGGCAGCGGCAAAGGAGCTTTCCAACGAGGAGGCCGTGGTATTCGAAAAACTGCGGGCACTTCGGATGGAGCTTGCAAAGGAGCATAAAGTGCCTCCGTATATTATCTTTTCGGATAAAACACTGATCCAGATGGCGGTAGAGAGACCGTCAAATAAAGAGGAAATGCTGGCTGTTTCCGGGGTCGGCGAGAGCAAGTTTGAAAAATACGGGGAGCAGTTTCTTGCATGTCTTGCAGAAAGATAAAACAAGTCGTGTAAAAAAAACGGGAAAACAACAGGAAAGGAAGAATACGCTTATGAAAAAAGAAAACGCAGTTATTTTTGGAGTGACCGGTGTTGTAGTTGCCGCCGTGCTGATTGGAGGCGGAATCTATATGAAAACGGAACGGGACCGAAATCTGAATGCAGATACAGAAAGTGCTGCAGAGGACAGCAATAGGGCAGAAGAAGTACAGAAAGCCGTATTTCTTGCAGAAGATTCCGGGTTATGGTACCTGGGAGATCTGGAACACGGAAACATCTATGTGACACATACACCGTCCGACACACTTTACGATGAAAATGGAAATGCCATTGATCCGTCCGAGATCAAAAAAGGAGATTTTCTTCAAGTGGAGGGCGACGGTATTATGCTGAACTCCTATCCGGGACAATATCCGGGTATCAGCCGTATTATGAGAATCAGCGGCGGTACGGAGGCGGATGCAGAAAAATTCGATGAGGAACTTTCCCAGATTCTGCCGGAAAAGGATCCATCGGAAATTCCGTTTCTGAATCTGTGCTACACACAGCCAAATGCCCAGGTGACAGCTATGGCAACACAGGGAGGTTATACCTGGTCTTATGTTGATGAGGACGGCAATGGTCAGAACGTCGTTGCGGACAGTGCGTTCATTCTGGAATGGACGGAACTGAGTGATCTGAATATAGAAAATGACGAAGGAAAAACCGATCTGGAGCTTGTCTTCTCGGAGGAGCCGGATTCTGTCACAGCAGAAAGATGGCCGGCCGAAGACCGGGGGCAGAACTTTGGCAATGGTTACCCGGAGGGAGAAAGCGTTTCTGTGGAGCATGCGGAGAGCTGGAGCATTCCGGGAGCCGAGGCCGGCTACATCTACGAAGTGGACGCGGTATTCGAAAATGGAACCGTGTCATACGGATTTGAAGTGAAAAAGTAAAAAAAGACTTTCTTTTTCCGTGATATTATGCTATTTTTACTGTGAAAACAGAAAAATGCAATGTGCCATACGGCATAAGCAGCTGACTTTTCAAAAATCAGAATCCGTTTGACCGGAGGATGCGAGGAGGAATTTGTATGAAGTTAATTGTTGCTGTATTACGGAAAGAGGACGAGGCAGACACCATTGCCGAGTTGAACAAAAAAGGCTTTTTTGTGACGGAGCTTGCCACGACCGGCGGTTTCCTGAAGGAGAAGAACACAACACTGCTGATCGGAACCGATGATCATAAGCTCGACGCTGTGCTTGCGATCTTAAAACAGGAAGCAGGGCTTCGGAAAACAGTTACCTATGCGGCCACCCCGATGGAAAGCGGAAACTTCTGCCCGGGCGGAAATTACTCTGTTCCGATTGATACCCAGACAGGAGGCTGTACTGTGTTTGTGCTGAACATGGAACAGCTGGAAAAATTCTAAGACTCTAAAGATTTTTAAATTCCGGCATATGATTCTGGTAGTGGAGCGGCAGATGCGTACGCTGACAGTCGGGATTGGAACGCTCTTTGATGGCAATTGCGGTGAAAAATCCTTTCCAGAGTTCTTCGTAAGGATCCGAAGTGGATTCCGTGAGGGAAAGGCGTTCTATTTCACCCGGAGAAAGACGGGTCAGATAAAAGGGCCGGTCAGCGGGATGCACGACGGCAAGCTGCCGGTTATCATCGAGAATCATCCAGTTTTCTGAGGGGAGCCGGTCAGAAAAATGGGGAGCGACCAGGGTCAGCACATTAGCTTTCGGGGAAATATGCGAGACCAGGATCGGAAAACCGGAGGAAATATTTGCAAAACGGATAAATTCCCGGAACAAATGCGCTTCATTTGTGACCTGACGGGAAACTTCAAAAGCGTGGAATACCGCCGGTTCCTGCAGCATATGCAGAGTATCCTTTCCATAGGAAAAGCCGTAGAGCAGAAAACGATAAATGATGTCGGGAGCGTCGCTTCTCTCGGACATTGCACAGAGATAGACGAGCCGCCAGGCTGCTGCGCCGATCTTCTTTTGAATGGATCGCGTGACGCTGGCGGCTTTTTCTGTGTCCGGCTCAACATGGCAGTAATCGCAGAACAGCTCCAGATTGCCGACTGGTTCCGTCATCAGCCGTACATTGCGGTAGCCGACACGGGAATTCCAGGCTTCATAGATGCAGGTCAGGATCGACGCAAGATCCGGGCTGCAGGTGTAAACAGTCATAATAAAATCCTTTCTGAAATCAATTGATACAGACAACAGCCTTCTGCAAAAAAGCGCAGATACAGCAAAAAGGCTTTTCCATGAAAAGAACGCCCGGGATTATATATGCCCAGGTACGGCAGCATCAAACAGAGAAAGCTGCTGATACTGTTCCGGATGGGAAACCTCCCAGTTGGAGGCGGCTTCCTCTCCCGTGAGCTGCCGGGTCAGAAACTGCTGTTCCAGCCGCATGTGATACATCATTTTTCCCTCGCAGGTGATAAAATATTTGGCGCGTTTCAGCACCACACCGATCTTTTTCAGGTGCTCAAAGGAAAGATGGGAGCTTCTGCGGCTCTTTACAATCCGCATGGCCGATTTCGGCCCGATGCCGGGAACGCGCAGAAGGTCGGCATACTCAGCCGTGTTGATCTCCACCGGAAACAGCTCCATATGGCGCAGTGCCCAGTCGCATTTCGGGTCGAGCTGTGCATGGAAGTTCGGGTGGGCTTCATCGAGCAGTTCATCCGCCTGAAAACCGTAGAAGCGGAGCAGCCAGTCTGCCTGATAAAGGCGGTGTTCCCGAAGAAGCGGCGGCTTGGTTTCACGTGAGGGCAGGGCGGAATCCTCGTTGACCGGAATGTAGGCGGAGTAAAAGACGCGCTTCAGGTCATACTGCTGGTAGAGAAGCTGTGAGGTGGAGAGAAGCTGGTAATCGTTTTCCTTTGTCGCACCGATGATCATCTGCGTGCTCTGGCCGGCAGGAACGAAGGGAGCAGAGCGTTCCTTTTCCGGCAGCGACCGCGCGGAGGAAGAAGAGATCCAGCCCAGATCGGCAGCGGAGGCGGAAATCTGTTTTCGTGTATCGAAAATGGAGTGGGAGAGATAGCGGTTTCCCGAGGAACGCTCTAAAAAAGCACTTTTCCCTGCGGTCAGCCGGTAATCTACAATACCGGACTGGATCTGGCGCATGGGTTTTAAAATCGCTTTCTGTGTCTTCTGCGGGGCCAGTTTCTGCAGCCCTTCTCCGGTCGGGAGTTCCAGATTGACGCTCATGCGGTCGGCGAGATAGCCGGTCTTTTCGATCAGCTCGGCGGGTGCACCCGGGATAGCTTTGACGTGGATGTAGCCGTTAAAGCGGTAACGATTACGTAAAAGATGCAGAGTGCGGTACATGAGCTCCATCGTATGGGCAGGATTTTTGCAGACGGCGGAACTTAAAAAGAGTCCCTCAATATAGTTTCGGCGATAAAATTCCGTGACGAGTGTACAGACCTCCTCCGGTGTAAACGTGGCGCGCTGCCGGTCATTCCCGGCGCGGTTGACACAGTATTTACAGTCGTAGATACAGTCGTTGCTCTGCAGAATTTTCAACAGAGAGATACAGCGTCCGTCGGAAGAAAAGCTGTGGCAGATACCGCAGGAGACCGAATTGCCGAGATGTCCCTGTTTTCCGGCACGGTTCACACCGCTGGAAGTGCACGCAACGTCGTATTTGGCCGCGTCAGCGAGAAGATTCAGCTTCTCGGAGAGAGAAAGTGTTTGTGATGATAACTGCATGGCAGAAAAATTCCTTTCTATGTCCAAATGAATACGAATAAAAGTAAAACAATAAGATAACAGGTATTTTACAAAAAGAACAACTGTTCGATAAAGAAAGTGTAACATAAATCGAACGAATGTTCAAGAGAAAAAATGAAAATAGCACAAGAAAATACTGGAAGAAAAGAAACAGAATTCGATCCGGAAAAACGTGAACAGGAAACAGCAGGGAAAATTTCTGTTAGAAAAAAGTTATACAAAAACAGCCGCACAGATCGGAAAAACAAATCTGTGCGGCTGTAAGCCAAATTTTATGGAATTGAAACGGAATCAGAGCCGTTTACGTCAGAAGCGCTCCAATTGCCCCGAATACGCCGGAACTTGCAAGCAGCATGATGACGCTTGCGAGGAGAACACCGCCCATGACGGCGAGAACGCTGGTCTTAAAGTCCATATCGAGGATACTTGCGGCCAGTGTGCCGGTCCATGCGCCGGTTCCCGGGAGCGGGATGCCGACGAAGAGCAGCAGGGCGAGCGGAAGTCCGCGACCGGCTTTTGCTTTCAGTTTTTCCCCGCCTTTTTCGCCTTTTTCCAGACACCAGGTGAAGAATTTTCCGATATACTTTTTATCACATCCCAAGACAAGAACCTTTCGAGCGAACAGGAAAATAATCGGAACCGGAAGCATATTTCCGATGACGGCGATCAGATAGGCCGGAAGCGTCGGAATATGGAAAGCTACCGCGTACGGAATCGCACCACGCAGCTCGATGAGCGGAACCATGGAAATCAAAAATACAATCAGATATTTGGTAATCATATACACCTCTCGTTTTTCACAAAATGTTATCGTTTCTTAGTGCAACGCTCTTATTGTAGCGTGATGCCCGCCATTTGTCCAGTATAAAAAGAAAGAAAGGAGCGGGAGTAAAAGAAATCTTAAGAATTTCTGCATTTTTGTATAATTTTATAACCTTCAAAATTTGAATTTTAGAAAACGGTATGTTAGAATGAAGTGTACTGTTTGCAAAAGAACAGCAGAGATGCCCCCAATGACAGGGGGCGTGGACTGAAATAACAAACGAGGAGGACCCACCTATGATTGCACTGATCGACTATGATGCCGGAAATATAAAAAGCGTGGAAAAAGTCTTTCAAAGCCTTGGAAAAGAGGTTGTACTGACCAGGGATCCAGACGTGTTAAAACGCGCAGATCACGTCGTTCTGCCGGGTGTCGGCAGCTTTGGAGATGCGATGGAAAATCTGAACCGCTATCATCTGGTACCGGTTATTCATGAAATCGTAGAAAAAGGGACTCCGTTTCTTGGAATCTGCCTCGGACTTCAGATCCTGTTTGAACGCAGCGAAGAGAGCCCGGGCGTTGCAGGCCTTGGCCTGTTAAAAGGAGAAATTCTCCGGATTCCGGACAAAGAGGGCTTAAAGATTCCGCACATGGGCTGGAATTCCATCCATCTGCAGAACGGTGGACGCTTATTCAAAGGCATCCCGCAGGAATCGTATGTTTACTTTGTCCACTCCTACTATCTGAAAGCAGAAGAGGAGGAAATTGTAAAAGCAACGACAGAGTACAGTACACACATCCATGCATCTGTGGAAAAAGGAAATCTGTTCGCCTGCCAGTTCCACCCGGAAAAGAGCTCAGATCTTGGGCTTGCCATTCTGAAAAACTTTGCGGAAATTGGAGAGGAGGACTGACGGATGTTTACAAAACGAATTATCCCATGCCTGGATGTAAAAAACGGAAGAGTCGTAAAAGGTGTTAATTTCGTCGATTTAAAAGATGCCGGCGACCCGGTGGAGATCGCAAAAGCGTACGACAAGGCAGGAGCCGATGAGGTTGTTTTTCTTGATATCACGGCCTCCTCCGATCAGAGAGGAACTGTTGTTGATATGGTGCGCAAAGTAGCAGCAAACGTTTTTATCCCGTTCACCGTCGGCGGCGGAATCCGTACCGTGGATGATTTCAAGATGCTGCTCCGCGAAGGAGCCGATAAAATCTCGATCAACTCCTCTGCCATCAACAATCCGCAGCTCATCCACGACGCGGCACAGAAATTCGGCAGCCAGTGCGTGGTCGTTGCGATCGACGCCAAGAAAAGAGCGGAGGGAAGCGGCTGGAATATCTATAAAAACGGCGGCCGCATCGATGTCGGCATCGATGCCGTTGCGTGGGCAAAAAAAGCAGAAAGCCTTGGCGCCGGAGAAATCCTGCTCACCAGCATGGACTGCGACGGAACAAAGGCGGGATACGATATCGAGCTGACAAGAACGATCGCAGAGAGCGTCGGCATCCCGGTCATCGCATCCGGCGGCGCAGGAACGCTGGAGCATTTTTATGATGCCTTAACCGAAGGAAAAGCCGATGCTGCACTTGCCGCATCTCTGTTCCACTACAAAGAACTGGAAATTCGTGAAGTCAAAGAATATCTGGCAGGCCGCAATGTGCCGGTCCGCCTGTAAAAGGAAGGGAGAAAACGATATGCCGCCTCTTAGCGGAAGCTGGGCCAATGCCCTGAAAGGAGAATTCTCCAAAGATTATTATAAAAAACTGTTTCAGACGGTGGGAGCGGAGTACAAAACCCACACGATTTACCCGCCGGCTGATGATATTTTCAATGCGTTCCACTTTACCCCACTTGAGCAGGTAAAAGTAGTCATCTTAGGCCAGGACCCGTACCACGAGCCGGGACAGGCACACGGACTCTGCTTTTCTGTAAAACCGGAAGTAGACATTCCGCCGTCCCTGGTCAACATTTATAAGGAACTCGAAGACGATCTGGGATGCTACATCCCGAACAACGGCTATCTCGAAAAATGGGCACGGCAGGGTGTTCTGATGCTGAACACGGTGCTGACTGTGCGTGCGCATCAGGCAAATTCCCACAAGGAAATCGGCTGGGAGCAGTTCACGGACGCGGCAATCAAAGTGCTCGCCGGGCAGGACCGCCCGATGGTCTTCATCCTCTGGGGACGTCCCGCACAGCGCAAAAAAGAGATGATCCACAATCCAAAACATCTGGTGCTGATGTCCGCTCATCCGAGCCCGCTCTCTGCATACCGCGGATTTTTCGGCAGCCATCCGTTTTCCAGAACGAACGAATATCTGGAAGAAAACGGTCTTGCGCCGATTGACTGGCAGATCGAAAATGTAATCCGGGGAGCGAAAGAATGAGTAAAAAGAAAAATACGTTACTGAGAAATACTTCTATCTTGATGGCTGCAACGATTATCTCGCGTGTGATCGGTCTTTTATACCGGTCGCCGCTCGGCGAAACCATCGGAAATGAGGGACTTGGTTATTACAGTACAGCGAGCAATCTGTATACGATCCTGCTGCTGATCTCGTCCTACAGTATTCCGATGGCAGTATCGAAAATCGTATCCGAACGCCTAGCATTAAAAGAGTACCGGAACGCACACCGCGTTTTCCGCGGAGCCCTCCTTTATGCCGTAATCGTGGGAGGAATCGCTGCACTGGTGGCGTTTTTCGGCGGAAAATTCCTTCTGCCATATAACCAGCAGAATGCCATCCTGGCCCTGCGCGTACTGGCACCGACCATCTTCTTCTCGGCGATTCTCGGCGTCCTGCGCGGCTATTTCCAGGCCCACAGCACGATGATGCCGACTTCGATTTCACAGATCATCGAGCAGATATTCAACGCTGCTTTCAGTATCGGTGCAGCCTGGTTCTTTATCCAGCAGTTTGCGACAAATGACACCGAGCGTGCGAAATTCGGTGCTGCCGGCGGAACCCTCGGAACGGGAGCCGGTGTGCTGGCAGGCCTTTGCTTTATGCTGCTCGTTTACGGGGTAAACCGGAAAAGCATTCTGCGAAAAGCAGCCAAAGACACACGCCACCGCGAAGAATCCTACCGCGAAATCTTTCAGGTACTCTTTCTGATGGTAACACCGGTCATCTTCACGACCTTTATTTATAACTGTAACGCTTACCTGGACAACTATCTGTTCTTTACCATCCTCGGATGGCACGGCGAAAACCAGAAAGCGCTGAACGCTGCATACGGCGAGTTTTCCAACTATTACGTTACGCTGATTAACGTCCCGCTTGCCATGGCAAGCGCATCCGCATCTGCGATGATGCCGGAGGTGTCTTCCTGCTACGCAACCGGTGACCTCGACGAGGCAAACGACAAAATTCTGGAAACGATCCGCCTGACCATGTTCATCTCCATTCCGGCTGCCGTCGGCCTTGGAGTTCTGGCATTCCCGATTACAGGCGTTCTGTTCCCGTCAAGCTCAAGCCTTTCCGGCAAACTGCTGATGATGGGTGCCGTATCGGTTGTCTTTTCTGCACTGTCCACCATTACCAACAGTGTACTGCAGTCGATCGGGCAGCAGAAGAAAGCCCTGCACAATGCGGCAATTTCCCTTGGGATGGATCTTATCGTTCTGGCGCTGATCCTTGCAGTTTTCCCAAAGACAAACATTTATGCTGTCGTCTTTGCGGGAATTCTGTTCTCCCTTAGCATGTGTGTATTGAATAACCTTTCGATCCGCAAGCACCTGAACTTCCGCAATGAGTTCAAAAACACGTATGTAAAACCATTGATCGCCGCTGCCATCATGGGTGTTGTAACCTGGGTTGTTTATTATGGCCTGTTCGCCATCACAAAACGCCCGTCGATCAGTATGCTGGCCGCAATTCTGATCGCAATCGTGGTATACCTGATTGCTTTCGTAGTCGTAACCGGCACAACCGAAGCCGAAATGCGCCGCATGCCAATGGGAACCAAACTGGTAAAAGTTCTCCGTATCCTGCGGATTTACTGATAAAAACAGAAGATACACCTTAACAAAGAAGACCCCGGTCGGAAAACATGAAAAACTGTTTTCCGACTGGGGTCTTTTGAAATGAAAAAGGATTATGTAATTTTTTACGCGTTTTTCTCTCCGTCAAGTTCCTGTTTCAGGTTCTTGTTCGCGGTAGAAAGCATCAGCTTAATACGGTTCAGCTGGTTAACCTCCGAAGCGCCTGGATCGTAGTCAACTGCCACGATATTTGCCTTCGGATACTCCTTGCGAATGGCTTTAATAACACCTTTACCGACAATATGATTCGGCAGGCACGCAAACGGCTGGATGCAGACGATATTGTAAACGTCGCTGTGGATCAGCTCCATCATCTCGCCTGTCAGGAACCATCCCTCACCTGTCTGGTTACCACAGGAAACAATCGGAGAAGCATACTTCGCCAGATCCCGTACATCAGCCGGCGGATCAAAGTGTTCGCTCTTCTTGAACTCTGCAACTGCCGCGCTCCGCAGCCAGTTGATCAGCTTAATGCCCGTATTTCCGAGCATCGAAGAGCTCTTCTTGAATCCAAGGTGCTCTACCTTGAAATTCGTATTGTAGAAGCAATAGCAGAAGAAATCGATCAGATCCGGCACAACCGGCTCGGCGCCTTCGCTTTCGAGAAGCTCCGCCAGATGGTTATTGGCCGCCGGAAGGAACTTAACCAGAATTTCGCCGACAATACCGACACGCGGTTTTTTCTCGTCCGTAATCGGAATATGGTCAAAGTCGCGGATCATCGTGCGGCAGATCTGTTTAAACCGGGTATGGCTCAGGTGTTTGGAAGAAATGAAATCAATACAGATTTTCTCCCATTTTTTGTGAATCCGGTCTGTTGTACCCTTCTTCTGCTCATAAGGACGCATCCGGTAAATACATTTCATCATGATATCGCCGAATTCTGCCGCATAGCAGAGACGGATCGCAAGATCCGGTGTAATCTTAAAGCCCGGATTTTCTTCCAGACCGCTTAAGTTAATGGAGATTACCGGAATCTGTGTCATATCGGCTTTCTCCAGGGCACGGCGGATAAATCCGATATAGTTCGAAGCACGGCAGCCGCCGCCGGTCTGGCTCATGATGACAGCCACTTTGTTCAGGTCATACTTGCCGGAGAGCAGCGCCTGCATAATCTGTCCGACTACCATCAGAGACGGATAGCAGGCATCGTTGTTAACGTATTTCAGTCCGACATCAACCGCCTCTTTGTTGTCGTTCGGAAGCACTTCCAGATTGTATCCGGCTGCGTTGAACGCCGGCTGCAGAATCGAGAAGTGGATCGGTGACATCTGCGGGCAGAGGATGGTGTAGTCTTTCCGCATTTCTTTCGTGAAGACCGGTTTCTGGATCGAGGACGGAAGAATCTCGCGTACCGCCTGTTTCCGGTCATGTGCACGGAGGGCAGCGAGCAGAGAGCGGACACGGATTCTGGCAGCGCCGAGGTTGTTGACCTCATCAATCTTCAGGCAGGTATAAATCTTGCCGCTTCTGGTCAGAATCTCATAAACCTCATCGGTGGTAACGGCGTCGAGACCGCAGCCGAACGAGTTCAGCTGAATCAGGTCAAGATCGTCGCGTGTCTTTACATAGTTTGCAGCTGCATACAGACGGGTGTGGTACATCCACTGGTCATTGACACGGAGCGGACGCTCGAGCGGTGCCAGATGGGAAACAGAGTCCTCCGTCAGCACGCACAGTCCGTAGGAGTTGATCATATCCGGGATACCGTGATGGATTTCTGGATCGATGTGGTACGGACGGCCGGCAAGCACGATGCCTCTGCGGCCGGTTTCTTTCATATACTGAAGCGTTTCCTCGCCTTTTTTCTGCATATCGCGTCTTGCAGCGCCAAGCTCTTCCCATCCGGCATGAACAGCAGCACGGACTTCATCCTCCGGCAGACCGGAGAACTCTTTGACAAGACCATCGGCAAGCACCTTTTCACTCGTAAACGCAAGGAACGGATTGCGGAACGTAATGGAATCGTCCTGCAGCTCGTCCACGTTGTTTTTGATATTTTCCGCATACGAGGTAACGATCGGGCAGTTGTAGTGGTTGATGGCTTCCGGGAACTCGGTGCGCTCGTACGGGATACACGGGTAGAAGATGAACTTCACACCGTGGCGTAAGAGCCAGGTCACATGGCCGTGCGCCAGTTTGGCCGGATAGCACTCGGATTCACTTGGAATCGACTCAATACCGAGCTCGTAGATCTTGCGGCTCGAGGTCGGAGAGAGTACCACGCGGTATTTCAGCCGCGTAAAGAAGGTGTACCAGAACGGATAATTCTCAAACATATTGAGGACTCTCGGAATGCCGACCTCTCCGCGGATCGCTTCATCCTGCGGCAGCGGCTGGTAGCCGAAGATCCGTTTGTATTTGTATTCGAACAGGTTCGGAATATGATCTTTGTTTTTCTCTTTTCCGATACCGCGCTCGCAGCGGTTTCCGCTGATGTACTGACGGCCGCCGGAGAATTTGTTGATGGTCAGACGGCAGCTGTTCGTACATCCCTTACAGTTTGCCATCGTGGTCGAATATTTCAGCTCGTTGATCTTTTCAATGGAGAGCATCGTGGTCTCCTGATCGGCGGAGTAGCGCTCTCTTGCGATCAGCGCCGCACCGAACGCACCCATGATGCCGGCGATGTCCGGGCGGATGGCTTCGCAGTTGGCGATCCGCTCAAAGCTTCGGAGAACAGCGTCGTTGTAGAATGTACCGCCCTGTACGACGATGTGGCGTCCCAGCTCGGTGGCATCCGAAACTTTAATTACCTTATATAATGCGTTTTTAATAACGGAGCAGGCAAGTCCGGCAGAAATATCGGCGACGGATGCGCCCTCTTTCTGCGCCTGTTTTACCTTGGAATTCATAAATACGGTACAGCGGGTACCAAGATCGATCGGGTGTTTTGCAAACAGCGCCTCATGCGCGAAATCCTGCACGCTGTAGTTCAGGGACTGCGCGAACGTCTCGATGAAGGAACCGCAGCCTGAGGAACATGCCTCGTTCAGCTGTACGCTGTCTACGGTGCCGTTTTTGATCTTGATGCACTTCATATCCTGGCCGCCGATGTCGAGAATACAGTCGACTTCCGGATCGAAGAATGCGGCAGCGTAATAATGGGAAATCGTCTCTACCTCACCCTCGTCCAGCATCAGTGCAGCTTTGATGAGCGCCTCGCCGTAACCGGTCGAACAGGACCAGGCGATCTGTGCGGAATCCGGCAGTTTGGAGTAGATCTCCTGGATCGCGCGGATCGATGTGCCGAGCGGATTTCCGTGGTTGTTGCTGTAGAAGGAATAGAGAAGAGCACCATCTTCGCCGACGAGAGCAGCTTTGGTCGTCGTGGAACCGGCATCAATACCGAGATAGCAGTTTCCTTCGTAGGTGGAAAGATCGGCGGTCACGACGTTGTTGACACTCTGGCGCGCCAGAAATTCGTCATACTCGGCCTGATCTTTAAACAGCGGCTCAAGACGGGCAACCTCAAAATCGATAGCAACTTTCTCTTCGAGCCGTTTTTTCAGTGCGAGAAGGGAAATTTCGGTTTTTCCGTCTGCATTCATCGCAGAACCGATGGCTGCAAACAGGTGGGAGTTGTCCGGTACGATTGTATGCTCGTCATCCAGTTTTAAGGTACGGACGAATGCTGTCTTTAATTCCGAGAGGAAGTGCAGCGGGCCGCCGAGAAAGGCAACGTGGCCGCGGATCGGTTTACCGCAGGCAAGACCAGAAATGGTCTGGTTGACAACTGCCTGGAAAATGGAAGCGGAAAGATCCTCTTTTGTTGCACCGTCGTTGATGAGCGGCTGGATATCGGTTTTTGCGAATACACCGCAGCGTGCTGCGATCGGATAAATCGCCTGGTAATGCTTCGCGTATTCGTTGAGTCCGGTTGCATCGGTCTGCAGAAGAGAAGCCATCTGGTCGATGAACGAACCGGTGCCGCCGGCGCAGATACCGTTCATACGCTGCTCCACATTGCCGCCTTCAAAATAGATGATCTTGGCATCCTCACCGCCGAGCTCGATGGCAACGTCGGTCTGCGGAGCGAGTGCTTTTAACGAAGTGGAAACCGCGATAACTTCCTGCGTGAACGGGATGCCGAGGTGGTTGGCAAGAGCAAGTCCGCCGGAACCAGTGATGACCGGCTGCAAGGTCAGTTCGCCCAGCTTTTCGTGTGCTTCCCCGAGCAGGTGGGCAAGGGTTTCCTGAATGTTTGCAAAATGGCGCTCGTAATCGGCAAAGAGAAGCTGGTTCTCTTCGTCGAGGATCGCAATTTTAACAGTGGTGGAACCGATGTCGATTCCGAGAGTATATTTTTTATCAGTCATGAATCAAACTCCTTTTATAATAAGAAACAATCTCAACCCATTATACGACAAAAAATAAGGAAATACAATTGGAAAAAAGGCGATGTCTTATGAAAAAAGTATAAAGCCCTTGTGAAAAATGGAGAAACCAGGAGGGAAAAAGGCAGAAAAAAGAAAATTCAGGCATTGTCAAAAACGGGTTTTGCCTGTATACTAAAAATAGTATGCCCTGTATGAAAAACAGGCGGCAGGGATCATGAGAAAGGATGAAAAGCGTTATGTATAAAATTCTGAAAATGGAAGGAAGAGCGAAGCGCGCCCACATGGAAACCGTGCACGGCAATATCGAGACGCCGGTATTCATGAATGTCGGAACCGCGGCAGCGATCAAGGGAGCCGTTTCCACTGAGGATCTCCAGCAGATCGGCACGCAGGTAGAGCTCTCCAACACGTACCACCTCCACGTGCGTCCGGGCGATGAGGTTGTAAAGAAGATGGGCGGACTCCACAAGTTTATGGTCTGGGATAAACCGATCCTGACCGACTCCGGCGGATTCCAGGTATTCTCTCTTGCAGGCCTTCGGAAAATCAAGGAGGAGGGAGTTTATTTCCACTCCCACGTAGACGGAAGAAAGATCTTCATGGGACCGGAGGAGAGTATGCAGATTCAGTCCAACCTGGCATCCACGATTGCGATGGCCTTCGACGAGTGCCCATCGAGTGTGGCGGACCGCCGTTATGTGCAGAATTCCGTGGACCGTACGACAAGATGGCTGCAGCGATGCAAGGATAAAATGCAGGAACTGAACCAGAGAGAGGATACCATCAACAAGCACCAGCTGCTGTTTGGTATCAATCAGGGAGCAATCTATGAAGATATCCGTATCGATCATGCAAAACGGATTTCCGAGATGGGTCTTGACGGATATGCCGTCGGCGGTCTTGCGGTAGGAGAGACACACGAGGAGATGTATCATATTCTCGATGAAGTGGTTCCGTATCTGCCAAAAGAAAAACCGACATATCTGATGGGTGTCGGAACACCGGCCAATATTCTCGAGGGTGTAGAGCGCGGCGTTGATTTCTTCGACTGTGTATATCCGAGCCGGAACGGACGTCACGGTCACGTTTATACAAATCATGGAAAAATGAATTTGTTCAACCAGAAATACGAATTGGATCCGCGTCCGATCGAGGAAGGCTGCCAGTGCCCGGCGTGCCGTCACTACAGCAGAGCCTACATCCGTCATCTGCTGAAAGCAAAAGAGATGCTCGGCATGCGGCTCTGTGTTCTGCACAACCTGTATTTCTACAACAATATGATGACAGAAATCCGGACCGCGCTGGACGAGGGCAATTTTGCTTCCTACAAACGGGCAAAACTCGCAGGATTTGAGGAATACGACAAAAAGTAATCGGGAAAGTATGAAATCTTTGGAAAATATCCGAAAAAGACTTGCCCATCGGTTCCGGATTGTGTATTATGATAGGTGTGTCTAAAGAACGGGATGTACTCTCGAATAACAGGAGGAAAGAAAATGTTTTTAGCAACAACAACAGCAGCAAACAGCGGTGTGATGAGCACTGGTATGTTAATTATGTGGCTGGTCATCATGTTCGGTATGATGTATTTCTTAATGATCCGCCCGCAGAAGAAAGAGCAGAAAAAACTGCAGGCAATGCTGAATGACCTCGCAGTCGGCGATGCAGTCATCACAACAAGCGGTTTCTACGGCGTAGTCATCGATATCACAGACGACGATGTCATCGTAGAGTTCGGAAACAACAAAAACTGCCGTATCCCGATGCGCAAAACAGCCATCACAGAGGTTGAAAAACCGGAGACAGCAGTCGTTGAAGAGAAAACAGAAAAGAAAAAATAATTTCACACGGCGAAAAGCCAGGAAAAACGCAGGTATTCAAAAAGAACGAATGCCTGCGTTTTTTTCGCCCCCGAAACTTCTTCGGCGGAACACGGCGAAAACGGGGAAAAATGCCGCGTATTTTTCTTTTAAATGGCAAAAAAGCAAAAAGATTATTGCGTTTCGTCCGATGCAAAGAAATTTCGTGTTGAAATTACCGGAAAAATGGCGTATAATTTAGAAATGCTATAGACGCAGAGAAAATAGAACGGTTTTTCAGCCGGAAGAAAAGAGGGAGAAAGATATGGAATACCGTATTGGATTAATTCACGGTGACGGAATCGGACCGGAAATTGTAAAGGAAGCAAAAAAAGTTCTGGACGCTGTCTGCGAGAAATATGGACATAAGTTTGAATATACCAACCTTCTGCTGGGCGGAGCCTCCATTGATGTGCACGGCGTGCCGCTGACAGATGAAACCATAGAAGAAGCAAAGAAATGCGACGCTGTCCTGATGGGCTCCATCGGAGGAGATGCAAAAACATCCCCATGGTACAAATTAAGCCCGGACAAGCGCCCGGAGGCAGGACTCTTAAAAATCCGGAAATCGTTAGGTCTGTTTGCAAACCTGCGTCCGGCTTACCTGTATCAGGAATTGAAAGATGCCTGCCCGTTAAAAGAAGAGATCATCGGCGAGGGCTTCGACATGCTGATTATGCGTGAGCTGACCGGCGGCCTGTACTTTGGAGAGCGCAGCACTGTAGAAGAAAACGGCATCCGGAAAGCAACCGATACGCTGACCTACAGCGAGACCGAAATCCGCCGCATTGCAATCCGTGCATTCGACATCGCCATGAAGAGAAAGAAAAAAGTAACGAGTGTAGATAAAGCAAACGTTCTCGATTCCTCCCGTCTGTGGAGATCCGTGGTAGAGGATGTTGCAAAAGATTACCCGGAAGTTACCTTAGAGCATATGCTGGTCGACAACTGTGCGATGCAGATCGTCCACAATCCGTGCCAGTTTGACGTCGTTCTGACCGAGAACATGTTCGGAGATATTCTTTCCGATGAGGCAAGTATGGTAGCAGGCTCGATCGGAATGCTTTCTTCCGCCAGCCTGAACGAGACAAAATTTGGTCTGTACGAGCCAAGCCACGGCTCTGCACCGGACATCGCAGGAAAGAACATCGCAAACCCGATTGCAACGGTTCTGTCCGCAGCCATGATGCTCCGCTATTCCCTGGATCTCGATCAGGAGGCAGAGGCAGTCGAAAATGCTGTACAGAAAATTTTAAAAGACGGATACCGCACCGTAGACATTATGTCTGAGGGATGTACCCAGGTATCTACATCCGAAATGGGAGATCTGCTGGTAAAAGCACTGGCATAAAACTGTAAGATAAGAAAAGAGGAAAAAATCATGAGAAGTGATGCTGTAAAAAAAGGAATCGCACAGGCGCCACAGCGTTCTCTGATGCGTGCGCTGGGTCTGACCGAAGAAGAAATGAAAAAACCGCTCGTAGGAATTGTAAGCTCCTACAATGAGATCGTACCGGGTCATATGAACCTGGATAAAATTACAGAAGCTGTAAAAATGGGCGTTGCCATGGCAGGCGGAACACCGATCGTGTTCCCGGCCATTGCAGTCTGTGACGGTATTGCCATGGGCCACATCGGAATGAAATATTCCCTCGTTACCCGTGACCTGATCGCCGATTCCACCGAGTGTATGGCAATGGCTCACCAGTTTGATGCACTGGTATGTATCCCGAACTGTGATAAGAACGTACCTGGCCTTTTGATGGCAGCAGCAAGAGTCAATGTTCCGACCGTATTTGTCAGCGGCGGTCCGATGCTTGCCGGCCATGTAAAAGGTGAGAAGAGAAGTCTTTCCAGCATGTTCGAGGCGGTTGGATCCTACGCAGCCGGAACTATGACAGAGGAAGATGTTTATGATTTTGAGTGCAATGCATGCCCGACCTGCGGTTCCTGCTCCGGTATGTACACGGCAAACAGCATGAACTGTCTGACCGAGGTTCTCGGCATGGGCTTGAAAGGAAACGGAACGATTCCGGCCGTATATTCCGAGCGTCTGCGCCTGGCCAAGAGAGCCGGTATGCAGGTTATGGAGCTGTTAAAACAGAATATCCGTCCAAGAGACATTATGACAAAAGAAGCATTCTTAAATGCTCTGACCGTCGATATGGCACTTGGATGTTCCACCAACAGTATGCTGCATCTGCCGGCCATCGCGCATGAGGCAGGCGTAGAGCTGAATCCGGAGATGGCAAATGCCATCAGTGAGAAGACCCCGAACCTCTGCCATCTGGCTCCGGCAGGATACCACTACATCGAGGAGCTGAACGAGGCCGGCGGTGTTTATGCCGTTATGAACGAGCTGAATAAACTAGGACTTCTGCACACCGAGTGCATGACCGCAACCGGAAAGACCGTTGGCGAGAATATCAAAGGCTGTGTCAACAAAAACCCGGAGATCATCCGTCCGGTAGAAAATCCATACAGCAAGACCGGCGGTATTGCTGTCCTGAAAGGAAACCTGGCACCGGATACCGCAGTCGTCAAACGTTCTGCCGTTGTACCGGAGATGCAGGTTCACGAAGGACCGGCCAGAGTCTTCGACTGTGAGGAGGATGCCATCGAGGCAATCCGCGGCGGCAAGATTGTGGCAGGCGACGTTGTTGTCATCCGTTATGAGGGACCAAAGGGAGGTCCTGGTATGCGTGAGATGTTGAATCCGACCTCTGCGATTGCAGGTATGGGACTTGGCTCTTCCGTAGCTCTGATTACAGACGGCCGTTTCTCCGGCGCATCCCGCGGTGCATCCATCGGCCATGTCAGCCCTGAGGCAGCAGAAGGCGGTCCGATCGCGCTCGTTGAGGAAGGCGACCTGATCCGCATCAATATTCCGGAGCACAAGCTGGAGCTTGCCGTATCGGATGAAGAGCTGGCACGCAGAAAAGCTGCATGGACTCCGAGAGAGCCGAAAGTAACCACAGGCTATCTGAAACGCTACGCAAAGATGGTTTCCAGCGCAAATAAGGGAGCCATTCTGGAGTTCTAATAGAAAAAAATCATATCAGCCGTCCGAACGTGCATTTTCATCGGATGGCTGATTTCATACACAAAGCCAAAAGATAAGGAAGGAATCATACAGACATGGAATTAACTGGATCACAGATTGTTATTGAGTGCCTGAAGGAGCAGGGCGTGGACACCGTGTTCGGCTATCCGGGGGGAACGATTTTGAATATCTATGATGAGCTTTACCGTCATCCGGAAATCCACCACATCCTGACCTCCCACGAGCAGGGTGCTGCCCATGCGGCAGACGGGTATGCGCGTGCGACCGGAAAAACAGGCGTATGTATGGCAACAAGCGGCCCTGGCGCGACAAATCTTGTCACTGGAATTGCAACTGCCTACATGGATTCTACCCCGATGGTAGCCATCACCTGCAACGTAGGAAAGGCACTGCTTGGAAAAGACAGCTTTCAGGAGATTGACATTGCAGGCGTTGCGATGCCGATCACAAAATACAGCGTGATCGTAAAAGATATCACGGTTCTCGCAGACACGCTGCGCCGTGCGTTTTCGATTGCAAAGAGCGGAAGACCGGGCCCGGTTCTGGTGGATATCACGAAAGATGTCACGGCGGCAACGTATGAATATGAGCCAAAGACACCGGAAGCAATCGCACCGTCTACCGAAAAAATCACAGAAGAAGGACTGGATCACGTTGTATCTCTGATCCGGGAGTCGAAAAAACCGTATATTTTCGTGGGCGGCGGCAGCATCATCTCCGGTGCGGCCGAGGAAGTGCGTGAACTGGCACACCATATACAGGCGCCGGTCTGCGATACCCTGATGGGAAAAGGCGCTTTTCCGGGAACCGATAAGCTGTACACCGGTATGCTCGGTATGCACGGAACAAAAACATCGAACTATGGCGTGACGAAGTGCGACCTGCTGATCGTGCTCGGTGCAAGATTTTCCGATCGTGTCACCGGAAACGCCGCAAAATTTGCAAACAATGCAAAAATCGTTCAGATCGATGTAGATGCGGCAGAAATCAACAAGAATGTTGTTGTCGAGTCGAGCATCATCGGAGACGTCAAAGAAGTCTTAAAACGCCTGAATGCGAAGCTGGAGCCGATGCATCATGACGAGTGGATTGCCGAAATCGAGGCAATGAAAGAAAAATTCCCGTTAAAGCATGAAGAAGGCCTTACCGGACCGTTCGTGATCGAGGAGATCTATAAGGCAACCGACGGCCAGGCTGTCATCACGACCGATGTCGGACAGCATCAGATGTGGGCGGCGCAGTATTATCGGTATACGAGCCCGAGAACCCTTTTAACCTCCGGCGGTCTTGGAACCATGGGATTCGGTCTTGGAGCTGCCATGGGCGCCAAAATGGGACGCCCGGACAAAACCGTTATCAACATCGCAGGCGACGGCTGCTTCCGCATGAATATGAACGAACTGGCAACCCTTTCGAGACACAACATTCCGGTGATCGAAGTCGTTGTCAACAACCATGTACTCGGTATGGTACGCCAGTGGCAGACACTGTTCTATGGAAAACGGTATTCCAACACTGTTCTGCAGGATCAGGCGGACTTTGTCAAGGTTGCTGAGGCGCTCGGCGTAAAGGGCATCCGCGTGACGAAGAAAGAGGAGATGGGACCTGCCATCCGTGAGGCGATTGCGAGCGGAAAACCGGCACTGATCGACGTATGGATCGACTGCGATGAAAAAGTATTCCCGATGGTTCCGGCCGGAGCACCGATTGAGGATGTCTTCGATGCAGAGGATCTGGCAAAAAAGGAACAAGAAAAGGATTGACATATTTCTAACAAAGAGGTATCATAGTTTCAACGTGGTAAAGTAATACCGTATTACCATATGAATTGCAGACTTGTAAGAAAAACTGCAATACAGGTACAAACGATTACAAGGAAAACCACCGGCATAGGAACGGTGGTTTTCCAGTAATATAAAGTAGCAAGAGAAACAGGAGGATGAAAAATGAGCAGAGTTTATAATTTTTCCGCAGGACCGGCAGTTCTGCCAGAGGAAGTGTTGAAAGAAGCCCAGGAGGAAATGCTGGATTACCGCGGATGCGGCATGTCCGTCATGGAGATGAGCCACCGTTCCAAAGTATTCCAGAATATCATCGATGAGGCAGAAGCAGACCTTCGTGACCTGATGGGAATTCCGTCAAATTACAAAGTTCTGTTTCTTCAGGGCGGTGCCTCCCTGCAGTTTTCCATGATTCCGATGAACCTGATGAAAAACGGTGTCGCTGATTACATCGTAACGGGACAGTGGGCAAAGAAAGCATATGCAGAGGCGCAGAAATACGGAAAGGCAAACAAAATTGCCTCCTCTGAGGATAAAACATTTTCCTACATCCCGGACTGCAGCGATCTTCCGATCAGCCCGGATGCCGATTATGTTTATATCTGTGAAAACAACACCATTTACGGAACCAAATACAAAAAACTGCCGAATACCAAGGGCAAAACCCTGGTGGCAGATGTCTCCTCCTGTTTCCTCTCCGAACCTGTTAATGTCTCCGATTACGGCATCATCTACGGCGGTGTCCAGAAAAACATCGGACCTGCCGGAATGGTCATCTCCATTGTCCGTGACGATCTGATTACCGACGATGTCCTGCCGGGAACACCGACCATGATGAAATTTAAAACGCATGCAGATGCCGGCTCTCTGTATAACACGCCGAACTGCTACTGCATCTACATGTGCGGCAAAGTGTTCAAATGGCTGAAGAAAATGGGCGGACTGGAAGTCATGAAACAGCGCAACGAAGAAAAAGCAAAACTGCTGTATGATTTCCTGGATCAGAGCAAGCTCTTCAAAGGAACCGTTGTACCGGAAGACCGTTCTCTGATGAACGTTCCGTTTATCACCGGAAATGCAGATCTGGATGCCAAATTCGTCAAAGAGTCCAAAGAAGCCGGACTTGAGAACCTGAAAGGTCACCGTACCGTCGGCGGTATGCGTGCAAGCATCTACAATGCAATGTCGAAAGAAGGCGTAGAAGCACTCGTAGCCTTCATGAAAAAGTTCGAGGAGGAAAATCTCTAATGTTTCAGTATCATTGCTTAAATCCGATTGCAGGCGTAGGCCTTGCAAATTTTAATGAAAACTATCAGCAGAGTGAAAGCCTGGAGGGAGCCGATGCGGTTCTCGTCAGAAGTGCAGCCATGCACGGTATGGAGCTGCCGAAAAGTATTCTTGCCGTAGCAAGAGCAGGAGCCGGTGTCAATAACATTCCGCTTGCCGACTGCGCAGAGCAGGGTATCGTTGTATTCAACACACCGGGAGCCAATGCAAATGGCGTCAAAGAGCTGGTGCTTGCCGGCATGCTGCTTGCATCCCGCGATATCGCAGGCGGTATTGAGTGGGTGAAGAGCGACAAAGAAGACGGCGACATTGCAAAGACAGCAGAAAAACAGAAAAAGAAATTTGCCGGCTGTGAGATCAGCGGAAAGAAGCTCGGTATCATCGGACTTGGCGCGATCGGTCAGCTTGTAGCAAATGCAGCAACCCATCTTGGCATGGAAGTATACGGATACGATCCGTACATTTCTGTCGATGCGGCATGGAATCTGTCCCGTGACATTCATCATATCCAGAACGTGGAAGATATCTACCGTACCTGCGATTATATCACCATCCATGTTCCGCTGATGGACAGCACAAAAGGTATGATTAACAAGGCAGCGATCGATGAGATGAAAGACGGCGTGGTTCTTCTGAACTATGCAAGAGACCTCCTGGTTGATGAGGATGCTGTTCTGGAAGCATTAAAGGCCGGAAAAATGAAAAAATATGTGACTGACTTTGCGAACCCGAAGGTAGTCGGCGCAGAGGGAACCATCGTTACTCCGCATCTTGGAGCATCGACCAAAGAATCCGAAGATAACTGTGCTGTCATGGCAGTTAAAGAAATCCGTGATTTTCTGGAGAACGGAAACATCAAAAACTCCGTCAACTTCCCGAACTGTGATATGGGTGTATGCACAGGAGCAGGCCGTGTGACCATCTGCCATAAGAATATTCCTGGTATGCTGGGTGCATTTACCACCGTTATGGGTAACGCCGGTGTCAACATTAGCGACATGACAAACAAAGGTAAAGGCGATTACGCTTACACCATGATGGATCTGGAAAGCGAAGCAACAGAAGAGATCGTAAAAGCGCTGGAAGCAGTAGACGGCGTGTTAAGGGTTCGTATTATTAAATAAAGAAACAGCCATCCGAAAGAAACAAAAAAGGCGGTATCCGGAAAATGGATGCCGTCTTTTTTTCGATGCCCTGCATCCGAAGGAAGCCGCAAGCAGCAGGTGAAAAAGCATAAAAAAGAGAACTGCCGCATCAGAGCAGTTCTCTTTGGAAGAAGTTTAATAGAAAGTGCAGCCGCGTTTTCACAGGTAATATACTGGTCGGTTGTTGCTTTCAGCACATGAAATTCCCTGTTTCCTTCGTAGGAAATGAAGAAGAAAATCAGAGTTCCTCTTTCGTGCAGATCAGATCCGTTTCCAGACGGCTCCGCCGCGTACATCAGCAACTTCAATGCCCTGGGATTTCAGGTCATCGCGGATTTTATCTGCTTCTGCAAAGTTTTTGGCTTTTTTTGCCTCATATCGTTTCAGAACAAGAGCATCAATTTCCGGATCTCCTTCGCCGGTAATCTGATAGCCGGACGCGGTGGAAGCAGAAGTTGTCTTTGCAGCCTCTTTTCTCTTCGCATCTGCATGAGCGAGAAGGGAAAGACCGAGTACCTGATCGAAACTGTCGAGAAGCGCCAGCTTTGCAGCATCATGCATGTCTGCTTTTAACACATCGTACAGCGTTGTGATGGCAAGCGAGGTGTTGAGGTCGGCATCGAGCGCTTTCTGGAATTTCTCTTTTAAAGCAGTCATAGAAGCTTCCTCGGCCGGTCCGTCTTTCGGGTCTAAAGCGGCGATGCGGGCGATCAGCTTGTCGTAGGCAATTTTGGCGTTGTCCAGGTTTTCCCAGGTGAAGACAAGCGCCTTACGGTAATGGGACTGGAGGCAGAAGAAACGGTAGACGAGAGGATCATAACCTTTTTCCTCAAGAAGAGAAACGGTTAAAAACTCACCTTTCGATTTCGACATCTTTCCAGTCGATGTATTCAGGTGATGCACATGGAACCACTGCGGGCACCAGGCGTGGCCGAGGTAGCTTTCGGACTGTGCGATCTCGTTCGTGTGGTGCGGGAATGCATTGTCTACGCCGCCGCAGTGCAGGTCAAGGTATTCGCCATTGTATTTCATGGAGATACCGGAGCACTCGATGTGCCATCCCGGATAACCGACGCCCCACGGGGAATCCCATTTCAAGGCCTGGTTCTCAAATTTGGATTTCGTAAACCAGAGAACGAAATCATTTTTGTTGCGTTTGTTTGTATCTTCCTCTACGCCCTCACGCACACCGACCGCGAGGTCATCCTCGTCGTGATCGTTGAACACATAGTAGTGGTCGAGACGGCTGGTGTCAAAGTAAACATTTCCGCCGGCAAAGTAAGCGTAGCCGGTGTCCATCAGTTTTTCAATGATTTTGATATATTCGTCAATGCATCCCGTTGCCGGCTGTACGACATCCGGGCGCTTGATGTTCAGCTTTTTGCAATCCGCAAAGAATGCATCGGTGTAATACTGTGCGATTTCCATGACTGTTTTGTGCTCGCGCTTTGCACCTTTGACCATCTTGTCCTCGCCGGTGTCCGCATCGGAGCTTAAATGGCCGACATCGGTGATGTTCATGACACGGTTGACGTCGTAGCCTTCATAGCGGAGTGCCTTTTCCAGGACATCCTCCATAATATAACTGCGCAGGTTTCCGATGTGCGCAAAATGATAAACGGTAGGTCCGCAGGTGTACATTTCTACACGGCCCGGTGTGTGTGTCAGGAATTCAGCTTTTTTATGGGTTGCAGAATTATAAAGATACATAAAAGAAGTCTCCTTTTTTCTTTTCGTGCGGATACGGATGCAGAAGTGATGATACACAAGAAAGCAAAAAAGCGTCTGCTGTATCCGACAAGGATATCAGAGACGCCGCGTGCGGTGCCTGTTTTCCGTGTACTGCACTGGTTCCTTATTAAAATTAATATTAGCAGGATTTTTTTTTGATGTCAATAGTCCGGAGACTGTCGAAGACAAAAAGTAAGAAAGTGTTACTGTTCACACGCTACTATCCCGCGAGGCGTTTTGGCATGAATATGTCAAAATCCCGAGACATACAGCGCGAATTTATGCGGTTAGCATAAATTCTGTGCATCGCGAAGCGTGTTACTGAGAACGGAGTGAACAGTAACAAGAAAGTGATTTCGGTGTGAGCGGTCTTCATGGAAGGCTTTGCTTTGTAAAAGAAGGAAACGAAAGTAAAAAACGAAAGTAAAAAACGAAAGTAAAAAACAGTATGACGCTCTTAAATAAGAAGAAATGTGATTTTCAGAAGTCTGTTTTTGCGTCCGGCAGGATTCTTTCCCGGAGCAAAATCTGAAACAAATACAAAAAGACAGTGCTGCAGAACGCAAATGGAAAGAAACAATTATTTGTGTAATCTTTTTTTATTATAAAACCGAAGAATACAGGAAAATAGAAAAACAGCATCAGAACAATACCCAAAAAGAGGAAAATAGAGGATTTTGATGACTTTAAATGCAGTTTATACACTTTTCTCCTGCATCGGATATTGACAAACAGAGAGAGTTCTGGTTATAATGAACCCAGTTGTTTTTGGACAAACGGACAAATGTACGGGCATGAGGGATGAAGAAAACAAATCTTGTTGGACGCATCTCCTTTTTGTACTATTCGTTTTGATGTGGTAAAGTGCCAAAATGAAAAACGGTGGAATGGCGAAGCCGTTCCGGTAAATGTCCGGATGATGCAAAAACAACGCGAATCCATGAAAGGAGTTAGGAAGAAATTATGAAAAGAAAAATTGTAAGCGCATTACTTGTTATGAGTATGACTGCAAGCCTGGTTGCCTGTGGAAATTCCGGCAGCGGAAGTTCTGATCCGGCGGATGAGAGTGTAAGCGTAAGCAGCAGCGCATCTTCCGAAAGCAATGCAAGCGCATCTGCAAGCAGTGAGAGCGAAGCCGAGGCAGAGGAGTCCGAAATGCCGGAAGGATACGATGAGACCAGCACAGAGCTCTATAACGAGGCACTGGGCGATTTCAACGATGCACTTGCTACTGCAAAGGAAGCAGAAACGGTGGATGAGAGATATGCCCTGATGGCAGTTGCCGAGGGAAAACTGATGGAGTCCGCCATGATGTACCCGCTCACCTCAAGAGGTGGTACGTACGCGATGTACAGAATGGCTCCGCGCACCAAGGACTATACCCTTTGGGGAAGCGATAAAGACCGTTATCATCAGTATGTTGTAACAACTGACTTTATCAAGGCAGAAGATTACAACGAGATGAGAGCAAAATGGGATGAGCTTAAAGGAACAGGAACCTATGAGAGCTGGGTAAAAGAATATCTGGCAGGAAAAGGTTACACCTTAAAAGACAGCTTCTCCATGCCGTATGCGAGCGATCCGGTAACATGGGACGGACTTGCAACTTCCCGTGCGGCAGATACCGATGCGATCATCAATACCTATGACGGACTGATGGAGTACGATGTAGAGGAAACTCTGCAGCCGGCACTGGCAGAATCCTATGAAGTATCTGATGACGGACTGACCTATACCTTCCACCTTCGTAAAGATGTAAAATGGACCGATTCCCAGGGACGTGAAGTGGATACTGTAAAAGCAGATGACTTCGTGGCCGGAATGCAGCATATGTGTGATGCACAGGGCGGTCTGGAATACCTGGTACAGGGCGTGATCAAAAACGTATCCCAGTACATCAGCCGTGAAGTTACCGATTTCGACGAGGTTGGTGTAAAAGCTGTTGATGACTATACCGTAGAGTACACACTGGAAGAGCCATGCAGCTACTTCATGACCATGCTTGGCTACACCATCTTCATGCCGATGAGCAGAAGCTACTATCAGTCCCAGGGCGGTAAATTTGGTGCTGAGTACGATTCCTCCGCAGCAGATTATCAGTACGGAAAAGATTCCAACTCGATCGCATACTGCGGACCGTACCTGGTAACCAACGCTACAGCGAAAAATACCATCGTATTTAAACTGAGCGATTCTTACTGGAACAAAGACAACGTAAACATTAAAACCCTGACCTGGCTGTTCAATGACCAGTCTGATGTTACCAAAATGTACACAGATGCAAAAGCAGGTACCGTTGACTATGTAAACCTGAACACCTCCACTATGGAGACAGCAAAATCCGAAGGTCTGTACGACCAGTACGCAGTAGTTTCAGATACCGATGCTACTTCTTTCATGGCATTCTACAATATCAACCGTACTGCGACTGCAAATGCCAACGACGGAACAACAGCAAAGAGTACAAAGTCTGACGAAGAAATCCAGAGAACGAACAAAGCACTGCAGAACGTTCACTTCAGAAGAGCGATCAGCTTTGCAGCAGATCGTGGCGCTTACAATGCACAGCAGGTTGGCGAGGATCTGAAGTATACTTCCCTTAGAAATACCTTTACCCCGGGATATTTCGTAAGCCTGTCAAAAGACACTACCATTCAGATCAACGGAACCGACACAACCTTCCCGGCAGGCACCTACTATGGTGAAATCGTACAGAAACAGATCGACGCCGACGGCGTGAAGATCAAAGTATGGGATGCCGAAAACAAGACCAGCGATGGCTTTGATGGATGGTACAATCCGGAAAACGCAGTAGAAGAACTGAATACCGCAATCGAGGAGCTCGCAGAAGAGGGCATCACCATCGATGAGAGCAACCCGATCCAGATGGAATATCCATATCCGTCTGCAGTAGAAGTTTACACCAACAAAGCAAACTCCTACAAGAAATCAGTAGAGGCTGCCCTTGGCGGAAAAGTTGTGATCAATCTGGTTGATGCCGTAGACCTGGATGGATGGTACTATGCAGGATACTATGCAAACTATGGTTATGAAGCAAACTACGACGTATACGATGTCTCCGGATGGGGTCCGGACTTTGGTGATCCGTGCTCTTACCTGGATACCATGCTTCCGGACTACGAAGGATACATGACCAAATGTTTCGGTATCTTCTAATTTTGGAAAAGGTAAAATTGGAAAGATCAGAACAGTTGAAAGCCAATGAATAAACCGGCAGGGGGATGGGAACAAAAAAAGCCATTCCCCTGTCATATTGTGTTAAGGAATGAGAGAATATGACAAAATATCTTTTTAAGCGTTTGTTGCATGGCCTTGTTTCCGTAGTAATCGTTGTTGGATGCGTTATGACTATGATTTATTCTCTGATGGACCGAAATCTGATTTTCGCACAGGACGCCACCTATTCCCATCAGAGCAATAACCAGAAAAAGGTGTACAAATATCAGAAGTGGGAGACATACGGATATCTTGATTATGTAACCTATGCAGATTATTTGAACGCTCTCAAAGCAAAAGGCGAAATTGACGAGGATACGAGATCCAAAGCAGTAGCATTCGGAAGAACGAAAGACCAGGATTCAGAACTGGTATCTGAATATGTAAAAAAATTTACAGCTTATTATAAAGCAAAAGGTTACACCGTAAGAAGATACGATGCGATCATGATGGGTAAGAAAAAATATGCCAACGGCGGACAGCAGCAGCTGTTTGCATACAGGGATATTCCGCTTGCAACGCGTCTCGGAAAATATTTTTCCGGTTTGATTGACATCGACAGCATTCACGATGCTGCAAAGGTAGAAGGTAAGAGGGGGATTACATTTACCTTACACGATCCGGTATATGGGGGAAAGAAATTTTCACCGGCCATCATGGGAAATGGCACAACACACAAGTACTTGATGTACTTTGACTCAAAATTCCCATACTTCCATCAGAATATAATCACCATAAATTTAGGAAAGTCCTATTCCGTAAATGAGGGTGTGGATGTAGCACTGACCATGACCCGCGCGCAGGGATCCTACGTAAAATCGGAGATTACCTACCCAAGCGGTCTGGTGGAATACAGTGCAGACGATCTGCACAGCGCAACGTATATGAGCGAATCTCAGGATGCAAGCGCTGTTCATTCCGATCGGTTCACAGATGACTATACCAACGTGGATACAATTAAGAGTGGTAAATCAAAAATCGGCTATTCCTTTGTAATCGGTATCATTGCCGTAATTCTTTCCTATCTCATCGCGGTGCCGCTTGGCATTCTGATGGCGAGAAAGAAAGACAAACTGGTTGACCAGCTTGGAACCATCTATATTGTATTCATTATAGCAGTACCTTCACTGGCCTATATTTTCCTGTTTAAGGCAATCGGAGGAAAAATGGGTCTGCCAACCACCTTTGACATGGATTCGAAGAGCAAGCTGATGTATATTCTGCCGATCGTTTCTCTGGCACTGCCGCAGGTGGCAAACCTGATGAAATGGCTGCGTCGATACATGATCGACCAGATGAACTCCGATTACGTAAAATTCGCAAGATCCGGTGGTCTGACAGAGGGAGAAATCTTTACGAAACACATTTTGAAGAACGCAGCGATTCCGATCGTGCAGGGTGTTCCGGCGAGCGTACTGTTCGCACTGACCGGAGCCATCATCACCGAGCGTGTGTACGTAGTACCTGGTGCCGGTAATCTGCTGACCGAAGCAATCAGCAAATATGATAATGGTGTTATCGTAGGTGTTACACTGTTCTACGCAGTGCTCTCCGTGATTTCCATCATCCTGGGCGACGTTTTGATGTCCATGGTGGATCCTCGAATCTCATTCTCAACGAAAGACAGGTAGGGACTTATGAATTATGATTTAGATAAATTCGGTCTGTCTGAGGAAGAACTGTTTTCTCCTGTAGATAACAGCTCCCTGGAGTCTGAGAAAATTACGGCTCCGAGATATTCCTACTGGCATTCCGTGTTCCGCGTATTTTTTAAGAAAAAAATCAATATTGCCGTACTTTGCCTCCTGGGTGTGATTCTGCTGATGACGTATGTGTATCCGCTCTTTGTGGAGTACGACCGTTTCGCCAATCTGATGAACGGCGCGACAAAACATCTGTCTCCAAGCAAAGCATTGCAGCAGCTTGGATTCAATATTCACTGGATTTTAGGATCCGGTGCTTCCGGACAGTCGACATTTGACGCTGTCTGGTTTGGTTCCAGAATTTCAGTTTCCCTGGCGTTTATCTGTGCGCTCATCAACCTTTCGATTGGTGTGATTGTCGGATCTGTCTGGGGATTTTCGAAGAAGGTTGACGTTTTCATGATGGAGGTTTACAACATCGTCGGAAATATTCCGTATGTACTTCTGATCTCCGTCCTGGTGCTTATTTTTTCTCCGAGCTTCTGGACCATGGTATTTGCACTGACCGTTACCGGATGGCTTGCCATCGCGTACTTTATCCGTACGCAGGTCGTTATTATCCGGGACAGAGAGTATAATCTGGCATCGAAATGTCTTGGAACTTCGATTTTCCGCATTGCGATGAAGAATATTCTCCCGTTTATGACATCTGTCATTGTTACTCTGGCGGCAACTGAGATTCCGTCCTACATCTCTTACGAGGTGTTCCTGGCTTACATCGGTATGGGACTTTCTGACATGTCTCTGGGAAGACTGATTTATGAGGCTGAGGGTGCCATGCTGACACCGGGATGGGGATTCGAGTTCTGGAGCCCGGTTGTTGTCGCTTCAATCATCACCGTAGTATTATATGTAGTTGGACAGAACCTTGGAGATGCGTCCGACCCGAGAACACATATGTAGGAAGGAAAGCCGCATGGAAGATAAAAAAGTATTATTATCGATTAAGGACTTACAGGTAAAATTCCGTGTCCGCGGCCGTATCCTGACGGCAATCCGGGGCGTAACGCTGGATATTTACGAGAATGAGTCCATTGCTATCGTAGGAGAGTCCGGCGCCGGTAAATCCGTATTCACAAAAGCGTTTGCGGGAATGCTGGACAGCAACGGCTTCATCGACCAGGGAGATATCATTTTTAACGATGCCGAGCTGAGCGATACCGTTGTGCCGCTGAACTCTTATGCGAAAAAGACCATCGCATCCACCTTGGAAAAGCTGAATGACTATTCCAAACTGGAATATGGTTCAGAAGTATTTTTGAAAATGAAGGCTCTGGAGCAGGAAAAAGAAGAAAAAATGACACTGAGCGAGGAAGAGCGTGAGAAAGCAGATGCTGAAATCAGGGAACTCGTAGTAAAGAGAACCGAACTTTTCAACTACAAGCAGACACTCGATACTTCCAAAGAAAAAGCGAAGGTTAAAGAGACATCTGCCGAGATTTCCAGACTGGATGGAGAAATTAAGGCTCTACAGAAAGCAAAAGAGGAAAAAATCAAGGCTCACAAACAGGCTGCCATGAACGATACGGCCTACAATCAGGCATATGATGCAAAAATGGCAGAGTACAAAAAAGAGTACGCCGGCCTGACAGCAAAAGAAATTACGGACGAGGCGAGAAAGAGAAACGAGATTCTTGCCAAAGAGATCTATCTTTCTGTCGGACGTTATAAACTGCGTAAAAAGGTTCGCATGATCAAGAAGCTGCACGAGGCATTCAAAGCTGCGATGGAACGCGGTGTGGATCTGAATGACGAGCAGAAACGGAACAGCGTTTTCGACCAGGCAACTTTCCGTGTACGCTATCTGGATGAAACGCCGGAGCAGCTTCATGGAACCTGTATCATCAACCTGGCAAAAATCCAGGATCCGAATGACTGGGGTCAGATCCGCGGTAAGAAAATTGCAACTGTATTCCAGGATCCGATGACTTCCCTGAACCCGATTATCACAATCGGAAAACAGATTACTTCTGTTATCATGAAGCATCAGAATGTCAGCGAGGTGGAGGCGAGAGCACAGGCGCTTGAGCTGATGGAAAAGGTTGGGATTCCGAACGCAGAGCAGCGTTTCGATGATTATCCGTTCCAGTATTCCGGCGGTATGAGACAGCGTATCGTTATTGCGATTGCACTTTCCTGCCGTCCGAAGATTCTGATCTGCGATGAGCCGACAACTGCGCTGGACGTTACGATTCAGGCACAGATCCTGAAGCTGATCAAGGATCTTCAGAAAGAGTACAACTACACCATCGTGTTTATTACCCACGACCTTGGTGTCGTAGCGAATATCGCAGACCGTGTTGCCGTTCTGTACGCAGGACAGATCATCGAGTTTGCAAACGTAGAAGAGCTGTTCTACGATCCGCGCCATCCGTACACCTGGGCACTGCTTTCTTCCCTGCCGCAGCTTGCGGAGCGGAATACAAAGCTGTTTTCCATTACCGGTACGCCGCCGTCTCTGTACAATAAGATTATCGGAGATCCGTTTGCACCGCGTAACCAGTACTGTCTGAAGATTGATACTCTGGAGGAGCCGCCGATGTTCAAGGTAACGGATACCCACTATGCCAAGACATGGCTGCTGGATCCGAGAGCGCCGAAGACGGAGAAGCCGGAAGCTATTCAGAATATTCACGAAAAACTGTTAAAAGCATATAACTTATAGGAGAGTTTGAAAGTGTCTACAAAGCAGGAAAGCAAGACCACTGTTTCGCATCTGCCGGAGCATGGTCCGATTGACGAAAATGGAAGAGAAATCTTACTGCAGGTAAAAAATGTAGATATCACTTTCGGCAAGGGCGATGACGCAGTCAAAGCGGTAAAAAATGCTTCTTTTGACATCTACAAGGGAGAGACCTTCTCCCTCGTAGGCGAGTCCGGTTCCGGAAAGACAACGATCGGCCGTGCGGTCATTCGTGTCAACCCGTGTTCCGCAGGAGAGATCCTGTACAAGGGTGTTAAAATTTCCGGCAAGATTCCGCATTCCCTGGACCGGGAGGTTATCCGAAACATTCAGATGGTATTCCAGGATCCTGCCGCATCGTTAAATGAGCGTGCGACGGTCGATTATATCGTATCCGAGGGTCTTTACAACTTCCATCTGTACGAGAACGAGGCAGACCGTGTGAAGAAGGTAGAGAATATGATCAACGAGGTTGGTCTTCTGCCGGAGCATCTGACCCGTTATCCACATGAGTTTTCCGGCGGACAGCGCCAGCGTATCGGTCTGGCCCGTGCCATGGTTATGGAGCCGGAGCTGGTTGTAGCCGATGAGCCGATCTCCGCACTGGACGTATCGATCCGTGCCCAGGTCCTCAATCTGCTGAAGAAATTCCAGAGAGAAAAACAGGTTACCTATCTGTTTATTGCTCATGACCTTTCCATCGTACGGTTCATTTCCGACCGTATCGGTGTTATCTACAAAGGAAACATCGTAGAGGTTGCGGACGCAGAGGAGCTGTTCAACTTCCCACTGCACCCGTACACGCATTCCCTGATCTCTGCCATTCCGATTCCGGATCCGCAGCTCGAGAAGAATAAGGTGCTGTACACCTACGACCCGTCCATTCACGATTATTCTGTGGACAAACCGGAGTTCGTGGATATCGGACACAACCACTTTGTATATGGAAATAAAAAAGAGATCGAAGAGTACAAGGCACTCCGTGAAAAGGGAGAGCCGTTGCAGCCGATCACCATCCGAAAGCCTGGCGAGGAAGTAAAAGAGGAGAACCACGAGGTTCATCTTTCCAAGGCAGAAGACGAATTCCTGAAAACTCCGGTTCACGATACCGGAAGCGTCTGGTACAAAGTGCTGTCATTCTTCTTCCCGATCATCGGTATCATCGCAGCGATGGTATACAAAAAGAAACAGTACTATCACAACTACAAAGCATGCAAGCAGGGCGCGCTGTACGGATTTGCTGTACTTGCCGTGATTCTCCTGATCTTTATCATTGCATTGATTTTAGTTGCCCTATAGTGGACAGGAAAGAAAAAGTGGCCCGGAACCAGGAAAAAGGTTCCGGTGCCGCTTTTTTTGATTTACGCTAGCAACGAGCCAAAGTCCGTGCTTGCACGAGACCTTGGCGACTGCCGCGATAACTTGAGAAACTCGCGGAGCGTGTTTCTCATAGTTTACAGGAAACTTCGTTGAAATTTTCTGTAAATTAAAAAAGTTGTGGCTTCCGGAACGAAGTGCGAGATGAATTCCGTTCCGATTTTACTTGACGGGCGATGTGTTTTTTGGGACAATAAATCACAGCGGAAAAGGAAAATTAGAATGAAAGAGGAGCAAAAAAATGGGAAGAACAGTAAAAGATCCGAACAGACGGCTGCCAAAGCCGGTACAGAAGGTCTGGCTTTCCGAAAAAAATGTCGGACGGCGCATCCTGCTTGTAGTACTGCTTCTGGCGATTGGATCCGGTTTTCTGGTGTATGGTTTTATGAACTTTCTGCATGGAGATTCCGGCTGGCGTGAGATCAGTGTAAAGGCAGGCGCGGATTTGAACTGCGGTGAGGATTTTACCTTGAAATATAACGTTGGCGCAAGCGGGGTTTCTGCAGGCGGGGAGGCAAAGGCGCTTTCGCTGCTTTACACAGATGCGGCAGTGAAAGGCTACCGGCTTTTCAATATAGATGAGAGCTTTGAGGATGTGACAAACCTGTATGATATCAACCAGCATCCAAATGAAGTGCTGACGGTAGATCCGGTTTTATACGATGCACTGAAAAAAGTATCCGATGCCAATTGCCGGGAAATTTATCTGGGACCGCTGTATGCGTCCCTGGAAAATCTCTGCGCCAGCAATGATGATGCGGCTGCAGCGCAGTTTGATCCGAACCGGAACGATGCGGCAGCAGAAGAAACGGCAGCAGTTGCTGCCTTTACACAGAACCCGGATGATATTTCACTGGAGCTGTCAGGGGAAAACCAGGTCTGTCTGCATGTGTCAGACGCGTATCAGGCGTATGCCGCAGAGATGGGCTATACCGCATATCTCGACTTTTTCTGGATGAAAAATGCTTTTTTGATTGATTATCTGGCGGATACGATTCGTGGCGAGGGCTATCAGCTCGGCATTATTTCCAGTAAGGACGGTTTCGTGCGCTGTCTCGATGAGACGGGAGAAAAAGAGTACCGGTATCCGCTGTATCATCTTTCCGGGAACGAAATCCAGTCATACGGAACAATGACGTATGAAGGACCGAAAAGCATCGTGTTTTTCCACGCTTACCAGGCGGGCAGCCCGGATGCGTACCGCTATTACCAGTATCAGGACGGAACGATGCGCACGCCGTATCTTAGCGCGGCAGACGGAAAAGACCACACAGCAGCCTCCGAACTGATCGTCTATTCCGGTGAATATGGCTGTGCCAATACGCTGCTTGCAGCATTTTCTGATTATCAGGCCGAATCGCTTTCCAGGGAGTCCCTGGAAACACTGACTTCACAGAACATTTACAGTATCTGGTTTGAGAACGATGAGATGCAGACGACAGATGAAGATCTTGCCGTAATCGTAGGAAATGAATAAAAAACAAACCAGATTTGCATTGTACAATCGCAGTTAGGATGGTAGAATAAAAACAGAATTTGAAAAATCATTTCCACAATCTGCAAGCCCCACTTCGCGATCTGTTTTGACCTTATCCGGTTGCTGCAGACCGTTTGGGCTGAAAATGGGACTCGCAGCTCACGAAAAGCTTTTTTCAAACACGCTCTGGCATGAATGAGTGCTTTTTTATGCGATTTTGTATGGGGGAAGCAGCAGCGAGAGCACGTAAAATAAAAAAGGAGGGGTTATAATTTTGAAAATGGAAGAAAAATTATACGATTATATGGATTGGGCGGAAATAGAAGCCGTGGTCTATTCTGAGGAAAATCATCCAAGAGACATCTTGGGACCGCGCGTAACGGAGGATGGTATTTTGATTCAGGCGTTTTTCCCGGGTGCAACCCGTGCAGCCGTACATACGATCCGCGACGGAAAACAGACCGAGATGGTTTGCGAGGATGAGGCGGGATTTTTCGCTGTGCTGCTTCCGGGAAAGAAAATTCCGTCCTATACGCTGATCTACTGGGACGGCGACGGAAACCAGATGGAGCATTACGATCCATATGCCTATCCGATGCAGTTCACCGAGCAGGAACAGAAACAGTTTGAAAACGGCATCTGTTATTCCATCTATGAGAAGATGGGTGCACACCCGGTAAAGATCGATGGTATCAGTGGTGTTTACTTCGCTGTCTGGGCACCGAATGCGATCCGTGTCAGCGTTGTCGGGGATTTCAATAACTGGGACGGAAGAGCATATCAGATGAATCTTCTGGAGTCCGGGATCTATGAACTCTTTATCCCCGGTGTTCGCGCGGGCGACATCTATAAATATGAAATTAAGGCAAAGGGCGGTCTGACGTATCTGAAATCGGATCCATACGCGAATGCAGCACAGCTGCGTCCGAACAATGCGAGTGTTGTGGTTGATCTTGGAAAATATGCCTGGCAGGATGAGAACTGGATGAAGAAGCGTGGTGTCACACAGGGCGACAAAGCGCCGATTTCTGTTTATGAAGTGCATCTTGGCTCCTGGAAAAAACCGGACGATGGCCGTGAATTTTATAACTACCGTGAGATCGCTCCGATGCTGGCTTCTTATGTGAAAGAGCTCGGCTACACCCATGTTGAGCTGATGCCGGTGATGGAGCATCCACTCGATGAATCCTGGGGTTATCAGGTAACGGGCTATTACGCACCGACAGCACGATACGGAACGCCGGATGACTTCCGCTATTTTATGGATACGATGCACCAGAACGACATTGGTGTTATTCTCGACTGGGTACCGGCACACTTCCCGCGCGATACCTTCGGACTTTCTGCGTTTGACGGAACGTGTCTGTACGAGCATTTTGACCCGAGACAGGGATCCCATCCACACTGGGGCACGCTGATTTACAATTACGGCAGACCGGAAGTAAAGAACTTCCTGATCGCCAATGCGCTTTTCTGGGCAAAAGAGTACCATGCCGACGGAATCCGTATGGATGCGGTTGCATCGATGCTGTATCTTGATTATGGCAAGCAGGACGGGGAGTGGGTCGCAAATATCTACGGCGGAAATGAGAACCTTGAGGCAATCGAATTTTTAAAACATCTGAACTCCATCTTCAAAAAAGAGTTCCCGGATGCGCTTCTTATCGCAGAGGAATCGACTGCATGGCCGAAGGTGACGGGAGAACTCGACGATGAAGGACTTGGCTTCGACTACAAGTGGAACATGGGCTGGATGAATGATTTTACGGAATATATGAAAAACGATCCGGTATACCGCGGGGCACATCACGATCAGCTGACTTTTTCTATGGTATATGCATACTCGGAGAAATTCATGCTGAGTCTGTCGCACGATGAAGTGGTTCACCTGAAAGGGTCTATGTATACCAAAATGCCGGGTACACCGGAGCAGAAAATGGCAAATCTTCGTCTGGCGTACGCTTATCAGATGGTGCATCCCGGAAAGAAGCTTCTGTTTATGGGACAGGAATTTGGACAGGAAAAAGAGTGGAATGAGAAACAGTCCCTGTCCTGGGAGCTTCTTGAGGACAAGAAACATCTGCAGTTAAAGAACTATATGGCGGCACTTCATGCATTCTACAAAGCAAATCCGGCATTGTATCAGCTTGACGAAAAGCCGGAGGGCTTTGAGTGGATCAATGGCATGGAGTGGGAAAAGAATCTTCTGATCTTCCTTCGCAGAACAAGGAAGAAAGAAGATACGCTGCTTGTCATATGCAACTTCTCGAATGTCGAGTACGATGATTTCCGCATTGGTGTGCCGTATCCAGGAAAGTACAAAGAGATGTTCAACAGCGATGCGGAAAGCTATGGCGGAACAGGCGTCGGAAATCCACGCGTGAAAATGTCGAAAAAAACAGAGTGCGACGAGCGGAAAAACTCGATTACCGTAAAACTCGCACCGCTTTCTGTTCAGGTATTTTCTTATACGAAGCCGGAGACGGGCGCTGCAAGCAATAAGAGCGCAAAGGCAAAAACTGCAGCGAAAGCGGCAGCAGAGAAGAAAACCGGAAAGAAGGGAAAACCGGCTGGAAAAACGGAAGAAGCAGTAAAAGCAGTAAAAGCAGTAAAAGCAAAGAAAACAACAAAGACTGCTCAAAAAGCAGAGAAAAAAGCAGAGAAAAAGGTATCGGAAAAAACGGTGAAAACCGCAGAGAAAAAGCAGGGAACTACGACTGCGACAGAGAAGGTGGAGAAAGCCGTAAAGCAGGCGATCGACAGCAAACCGGTGAAAACGGTAGAGCAGACGGTGGACAAGCTGGTGAAAGCCGGAAAATCCGCAGCGGCAGAGGCAGCAAAAGCCGTGGAAAAATACCGCGCAGCCGCCGATCCGGAAAAGAAGCCGGCTACAAAGCCGGAAACCAAGTCGGAAGCAAAATCAGAGGCAAAACCAGAGACAAAAACGAAAAAAAGCACAGGCATGAGTGAACTCGGCGAGGAGCTGCAGAGAAAATTCGAGACAGAGGAGAGATAACACATGGTGAATCTGACAGCGGCGGAACGCGTCTATGAATACTGGATCGACAAGGCCTCTTCGGCTGCCGATCTGGTGCTGAAGATTGTGTTTGCAGTAATTCTGTTTCTGGTTGCACGCAAACTGATCCTGTGGCTCTGTGGTCTGATCCGGAAAAACATGCGGCGTTTTCACACGGAGGAGGCGGTGGTCAGTTTCACCGTTTCCATGGTGAAATACAGTCTGAACACGCTGCTGGTGCTGACCATTATCGTTCAGCTCGGCATCGTATCCGAAGCGTCGATCGCAGCAGCCATCGCCTCCGCCGGCGTTGCCGTATCCCTGGCATTGCAGGGCGGCCTCTCAAACTTTGCAGGCGGGGTGATGATTCTGCTGCTGAAGCCATTTAAGGTCGGTGACTACATCATTTTCCCGGGCGAAGGCCAGGAGGGAACGGTCAAAAAGATTGAGATGTATTACACGACAATCAACAGCATCGACAACCGTACCATCATGATCCCGAACGCCAATCTTACGAATCACACCATCATCAACGTGACGGCAATGGACCGCAGAAAGCTGGAAATCAAAGTCGGCATTTCTTATGAGTCCGATATCAGAAAAGCGAAGGATATCCTGCGCCGCCTCGTTGAGGAGGAGCCGCATTTTCAGTCGGAGGAGCAGCAGTTTTTCGTAGATGAGCTGGGCGAGAGCGCGATCACGGTCGGTCTGCGCGCCTGGGTCGCAACGGAAAATTACTGGCCGGTCAAATGGAAAATGAATGAGCGCATCAAAGAAGAGTTTGACGCGGCGGGAATTTCCATCCCGTATAACCAGCTCGATGTCCACATCTGCCCGGAACCGGCGAACAAAAAAGCCGGAAAAGGCGATAAATAAAGGATATTTTGAAAATTAACCCTTGCAATTGCACGGAAAAGGTGCTATAGTAAAGTTGTTAATAAGTGACTGTTAAGGAGTGGACGATTTCGTCCACTCTTTCTTGTGTACAGGGAAATGAAAGAATTTTTCGAAAGTTTCCCTAAATCAAAAAAGGTGGTGAGGATTTGAGCAGAAGAGAAGAATACGAACAGAAGGCAGAAGAACTGATCACTCCGATTGTAGAAGCCAATGGTTTTGAACTGGTGGATGTGGAGTATGTCAAAGAGGGCGGTACCTGGTACCTGCGTGCTTACATCGACAAAGAAGGCGGAATTACCGTAGATGACTGCGAAATCGTCAGCCGTGCATTTTCTGACCGGCTGGACGCAGAGGACTTTATCGATGACGCCTATATCATGGAGGTCAGCTCCCCGGGCCTTGGACGTCCGCTGAAAAAAGAGAAAGACTATAAGAGAAGCATGGGAAAAGAGCTGGAAATCCGGACATACCGTGCGATCGAGAGAAACCGGGAATTTTACGGAATACTCACCGCATATGATGATAACAGTGTGACCATTTTGGAGGAGGACGGAACAGAGCGCGTCTTCCAGAAAAGCGATATTGCATTGATCCGTTTAGCATTTGATTTCTAAACAGACGCAGATACAGGAGGAAAAGAGAAAAATGAATACAGAATTAATGGAGGCCCTTGAAGTTCTTGAGAAAGAGAAGAATATCAGCAAAGATACCCTGCTTGAGGCAATTGAGCAGTCGCTGATCCAGGCCTGTAAAAACCATTTTGGCAAAGCAGATAATGTAAAGGTAAGCATTAACGCCCAGACTGGTGATTTCAAAGTCGTAGCAGAGAAAACCGTTGTTGATCTGGTACAGGATCCGATCATGGAGATCGCCCTTTCCGATGCAAAACGTGCAGACTCCCGCTATGAACTCGGCGATATCGTTCCGGTAGAAATCAAATCCAAAGAGTTCGGCCGTATTGCAACCCAGAATGCCAAAAACGTCATTCTTCAGAAGATCCGTGAGGAAGAGCGTAAAGTTCTGTTTGATCAGTACTTCGAGAAAGAGCACGATGTGGTTACCGGTGTGGTACAGCGCTATGTGGGACGCAACGTCAGCATCAACCTCGGTAAAGTAGACGCTCTGCTGACCGAGAACGAGCAGGTCAAAGGCGAGAAATTTGAGCCGACCCAGCGTGTGAAAGTATACGTTCTGGAAGTAAAGAATACAACCAAGGGACCGAAAGTCATGGTATCCCGTACCCATCCGGAACTCGTAAAACGTCTCTTTGAGTCTGAGGTTTCCGAGGTTGCAGAAGGCATCGTAGAGATCAAGAGCATTGCCCGTGAGGCAGGAAGCCGTACGAAAATGGCAGTATGGTCCAACGATCCGAACGTCGATGCAGTCGGCGCATGCGTCGGTATGAACGGAAGCCGTGTCAACGCGGTTGTCAATGAGCTGAACGGAGAGAAGATCGACATCATTACATGGGATGAGAACCCGGCACTCCTGATCGAGAACGCACTGAGCCCGGCAAAAGTTATCTCCGTTATGGCAGATCCGGATGAGAAGACCGCAAAAGTAATCGTTCCGGATTACCAGCTTTCCCTTGCCATCGGTAAAGAGGGACAGAACGCAAGACTTGCCGCACGTCTGACCGGATTCAAGATCGACATTAAGAGCGAGACCCAGGCACGCGAGGCAGGAGACTTCGACTACGTAGAAGAAGAGGAATACGAGGAAGAGGACAATTACGATGAGTCCGCAGCAGAGGAGGAAACCATCTCTGCAGAAGAAAACTTCGACGAGAATGATGTAGAAACAGCAGAGAAAGCCGGAGACGAAGAGTAATTAAAATAAAAACAAAGGCGGGATGAGCATTTGAGTACAGTTCGTAAAGTGCCGCTGCGTAAATGCATTGGCTGCAATGAAATGAAAAACAAAAAAGAAATGATCCGCGTGGTGAAAACCACCGAAGGAACGATTGTTCCGGACACAACCGGAAGAATGAACGGACGCGGTGCTTATGTCTGCTCTCTGGAATGTCTGGGGAATGCAATGAAAAACAAAGGACTTTCCCGTTCTCTGAAGGCAGAAATTCCATCAGAGGTTTATGAGCAGTTAAAGGAGGCATTTGCGAAGATTGAACAGTCAAAGTAAAGGATTATCCATGCTGGGCCTTGCCATGAAGGCGGGTAAGGTATCGAGCGGCGAATTTGCGACCGAGCAGGCCGTAAAGAGCGGCAGCGCATACCTTGTCATTCTGGCGGAAACGGCGTCGGCCAATACACAGAAGAAATTTCGCAATATGTGTGCATACTATAAAGTGCCATGCATTCTTTTTGGGGACAAAGAGCAGCTTGGAAGAGCCATCGGAAGAGAATACCGTTCTTCCCTTGCCGTATGTGAAGCGCATTTTGCAGAAAAAATAGCAGCATTGTTGGCAGAAGCGTAAGGCGTAAGGCCGGAAAGGTCGGTGGATGGATGCAGGAAACACGAAAACCGCAGAAAGAGGAGAAAAGATCATTGGAAAAGAAAGATACAGAAAATATGGAAATGAAGAAACCGGAAGAGCAGGCAAAACCGAAGAAAAAGAAAATTATTTCCGTTGTGCGTCCGCAGAACGCAACAAGTAAAGAAGCAAAAGAGTTCACAAAGAACCAGGGACAGAAAAAAGACCGTCCGTCCCGCGGAAACGGCCGTCCGGAAGGAAACCGCAATGGAAACGGAAGAAGCGAGGACCGTCCGAACCGTGGAAACGGAAACGGCGGAAATGGAGATCGTCCGAACCGCAATGGAGACCGTCCGCAGGGAGAGCGCCGTTTCAACAATAACGGAGACCGTCCGAACCGCAATGGAGACCGTCCGCAGGGAGAGCGCCGCTTCAACAATAACGGAGACCGCCCGAACCGCAGCGGAGACCGTCCGCAGGGAGAACGCCGCTTCGGCGGAAACAATGGAGACCGCCCGAACCGCAGCGGAGACCGTCCGGGAGGAGACCGCAATAACGGCGGAAGAAGTGGAAACGGTGAGAGAAGCGGAAGACCATTCGGTGAGCGTTCCGCACGTCCAAACGGAGGCAGACCGGGAAATAATGGCGGAAGACCGTTCGCAGGAAAGGATGATGATTCCCAGAATCAGAACCGCCGTCCGGGAGGAGACCGCCGCAGAACCGAGCATAAGAGCTCTGCAGGCGATACAATGAGCCTTGGCATCAAGAAGCCAGGCCGTGATACAGGAAGAAAAGAAAAAGACAAAAACAAAGATTCTTTAAGAGAAAATAAATTCAGTGAAGACAGAGGAAGAGGCGGAAACCGTCCGAACCAGGGACATCATCAGCAGTCCAGACTCCCGAAAGCGCTCCAGAAACCGGTCAACAAACCGAAACAGGAAGCACCGAAGGATGAGGTAAAGGAGATTACCCTGCCGGAGAAAATGACCATCCGCGAGCTGGCTGAGAAGATGAAAATGCAGCCGGCAGTCATCGTAAAGAAACTGTTCATGGAAGGAACGATGGTTACCGTAAACCATGAGATCGATTTCGAAAAAGCACAGGAAATCGCGCTTGATTATAACATCATCGCTGAGCCGGAAGAGAAAGTCGATGTGATCGAAGAGCTCTTAAAAGAGGACGAAGAGGATGAAAAAGACATGGTTCCGCGTCCGCCGGTAGTCTGCGTTATGGGACACGTTGACCACGGTAAAACATCTCTTCTGGACTGCATCCGGAACACCCATGTCACCGACCGCGAGGCTGGCGGTATTACCCAGCACATCGGTGCATACACCGTTTCGATCAACAAACAGAAGATTACGTTCCTCGATACCCCGGGACATGAGGCATTCACCGCTATGCGTATGCGTGGAGCCAATGCAACGGATATCGCCATTCTCGTTGTCGCAGCAGACGACGGTGTGATGCCGCAGACCGTTGAGGCAATCAACCATGCAAAAGCAGCCGGCGTTGAGATCATCGTTGCGATCAATAAGATCGATAAACCAGGCGCAAACGTAGAGCGTGTAAAACAGGAGCTCTCCGAGTACGAACTGATTCCGGAGGACTGGGGCGGAAGCACCGTATTCGTTCCGGTATCTGCAAAGAACAACGAAGGTATCGACGATCTGCTGGAGATGATCCTTCTGACTTCCGAAGTGCTCGAGCTGAAAGCAAACCCGAACCGGAAAGCAAGAGGTCTTGTCATCGAGGCTGAGCTGGATAAAGGAAAAGGACCGGTTGCTACCATTCTGGTACAGAAAGGTACCCTGCATGTCGGCGATTACATCGCAGCAGGCGCATGCTCCGGTAAAGTCCGTGCGATGATGGATGATAAGGGACGCCGCGTCAAAGAGGCAGGCCCGTCTACTCCGGTTGAGATTCTCGGACTTTCCGATGTTCCGAACGCAGGAGAGATCCTCGTTCAGACCGATAACGATAAAGAAGCAAAGAACTTCGCAGCAACCTTCGTGGCAGAGAACAAGAAGAACCTGCTTGAGGAGACAAAAGCGAAGATGTCCCTGGATGATCTGTTCAACCAGATTCAGGAGGGTAACTTAAAAGAACTGGCACTTGTTGTCAAAGCCGATGTACAGGGATCTGTCGAGGCAGTAAAACAGAGTCTTGTCAAACTCTCCAACGAGGAAGTTGCCGTACGCGTCATCCACGGCGGTGTCGGTGCGATCAACGAGTCCGACGTTATGCTGGCAACCGCATCTTCCGCCATCATTATCGGATTTAACGTACGCCCGGATGCGAACGCAAAATCCATGGCAGAGCAGAACGGCGTAGACATCCGTCTGTACCGTGTCATCTACCAGGCAATTGAGGATGTTGAGGCAGCCATGAAGGGTATGCTTGAGCCGGTTTACGAAGAGAAAGTTATCGGCCATGCCGAGGTACGTCAGCTCTTCAAGGCATCCGGTGTCGGAACGATCGCCGGAAGCTATGTACTGGACGGAACGTTCCAGAGAGGCTGCAAAGTTCGAATCAGCCGCGAAGGAAACCAGATCTTCGAAGGAAATCTGGCATCCCTCAAACGTTTCAAAGACGATGTCAAAGAAGTGCGCTCCGGCTATGAGTGCGGTCTTGTATTTGAAGGATTCAACGATCTTCAGGAGTTCGATCAGGTCGAGGCTTATATCATGGTAGAAGTGCCGAGATAGAAATGAGGAATTAAGTTGAGAAAAAACAGTATTAAAAACACCAGGATCAACGGGGAAGTACAGAAAGAGCTTTCCAACATCATCCGGAACGAGATCAAGGATCCGCGCATCGGAATGATGACCTCTGTCACAGCGGCAGAGGTAGCGCCGGATCTGAAGACGTGTAAAGTATATATCAGTGTGTTTGGCGATGATGAGGCGAAGAAAGAAACCATCCGCGGCTTAAAGAGCGCGGAGGGCTTCATCCGCCGTATGCTGGCCAAGACCATTAACCTCCGCAATACACCGGAGCTGACCTTTGTCCTGGATGAGTCGATTGAATATGGCGTTACGATGTCGAAACTGATTGATGAAGTAACACACAAAGAAGACAAAAAGGATGAGGAAAATGAAGAAAATTGATGAAATTCTAAACGGAGTCTCCTGCATGGCCATCGCCGGACACGTTCGTCCGGACGGTGACTGCATCGGTTCCTGCCTGGGATTATACCAGTATCTTCGCGACAATCGGCCGGAGATTCAGGCAGATGTCTATCTTGAGGATCCACGGCCGGAATTTTCCTATCTTCCGGGTTTTTCTGAGGTAAAGACAAGCTGTGAAGAGAAAGCGTACGACCTTGTGGTCCTTCTGGATGTATCCAGCGAGGAGCGCATCGGCGTTGCCGCACCGCTTCTTGCAAAAGCGGGAAAGACGATCTGCATCGATCACCATGTGACGAATACAGAATATTGCGAAATCAATCACGTAGAGCCGGATGCAAGCTCTGCCTGCGAGGTGCTGTTTGGGCTTCTGGAGGAAGAAAAGATCTCCGAGCCGTGCGCCGAGGCGCTGTACACCGGTATTGTGACCGATTCCGGCGTATTCCAGTACAGCAGCACCTCTCCGCACACGATGCGGGTTGCGGCCGCTCTGATGGAAAAGGGAGTTCCGTTTACCAGAATCATCGAGGATGCATTCTTCAAGAAAACATACGTACAGAACCAGATTATGGGACGCACGCTGACAGAGAGCATCATGCTTCTCGACAAGCAGTGTATTGTCGGTATCGTGCGGAAGAAGATCATGGACTTCTATGGCCTGACATCGGGAGATATGGACGGCATTGTCAGCCAGTTAAAAAATACAGAAGGCGTTCACGTAGCGATCTTCCTGTATGAGCTGGAGCCGCAGGTCTTCAAAGTAAGCCTCCGCTCCGACGAGCTGGTTGATGTGAGCAAAATCGCAGCCGTATTCGGCGGCGGCGGCCATATCCGTGCGGCTGGCTGCACGATGTCAGGTTCTCCGTATGATGTAATCAACAATCTGACTCTGTATATCGAAAAACAGCTTCTTGCAGAAGAGGAAGAAGAGACGACAGAGGAAGAAGCATAAACAGGAAACAGCCGGGCGCAGAAAATATATCCACGCCCGGTTTTCTTGTGAAAAAGAGGGAGACAAAACAACATGATAAACGGAGTTCTGAACGTATGGAAAGAGGCGGGATTTACGTCGCATGACGTGGTTGCGAAGCTGCGCGGCATCCTGCACCAGAAAAAAATCGGCCACACCGGAACCCTAGACCCGGATGCGACGGGCGTGCTTCCGGTCTGCCTTGGAAAGGGAACGCGTCTCTGCGATATGCTGACCGATGAAACGAAGACGTATGAAGCGCTGCTTCACCTTGGAATCGCAACGGATACGCAGGACATGAGCGGAACCGTGACAGCAGAAGCGCCAGTGACCGTGACGGAAGAAGAGGTGCGGGACTGCATCGCCTCGTTTGTCGGGGAGCAGCAGCAGGTGCCGCCGATGTATTCCGCGCTGAAGGTTAATGGAAAGAAACTCTACGAGCTGGCGCGGGAAGGCATCGAGATCGAGCGGAAGGCCCGCACGGTGCACTTTTACGAGATCAGCATTCTGGAAATGAAGCTTCCGCTGGTGCGCATGGAGGTAACGTGTTCGAAGGGAACGTATATCCGCACCCTGTGCCACGATATCGGCGAAAAACTGGGCTGCCACGGATGTATGGAGCAGCTGATCCGCACGAGAGTCGGCCAGTTTGACCGAAACGGAGCGCACACGCTTGACGAGATCGCAGCGATTGTCGGTGAGGGCCGCCTTTCGGAGATCCTCGTGCCGGTCGATGAAATGTTTGCCGCGCTGCGCAGCTTTGCGACAGCGGACGATCATGCGAAAAAGCTTGCGGAAAACGGAAATCCGCTGAAACCGGCGCAGATCCGCGAAATCGGGGAAACTGCTTCCGGCGGGGACTTCGCAGAAGACGAGGAGTTCCGCCTTTATCTCGATGGCGGAACGTTTGTCGGTATTTATCAATACAGACCATCACAAAACTTAACCAGACCGGTCAAGTTATTTCTGGAGAGAACATGAGATATCTAACAAAAACACTGGATTTTGACAGCAGAGGGGACAGCGTTGTAACCCTGGGAAAATTTGACGGCCTCCACCGGGGGCATATGCTTCTGATCCGTCGTGTCCTTGCAATCGGCAGAACGGAAGGACTGGAAACGGTTGTGTTTACGTTTGACGTGCCGCCGCAGTCGAAAGTGCAGCATGTCAAGCCGCATCAGCTGCTGACGAATGAGGAGAGAAGAGCCCGCCTCGAACAGCTTGGCATGGACTGCCTTGTGGAATGCCCGTTTGTGGATGAAGTGATGCACATGACGCCGGAAGCCTTTATCAAAGAGATTCTGGTGGATAAGCTGCACGCGAAAAAAGTTGTTGTGGGAAAGGATTTCGGTTTTGGCTACAAGAGAAGCGGCACAGCCGAAATGCTGAAAGAAATGGGCCCGTCCCTTGGTTTTGAAACCGAGATCATCGAAAAAGCAGAGGAAAACGGCCGCGAGATCAGCAGCACCTGGGCACGGGAAGAGCTGGAACAGGGCAATATGGAAGCCGTGAGCGGTCTGCTCGGCTACGATTACGCGGTTCACGGCGAGATTGTCCACGGTCATGCACTCGGCAGAACGATCGGCGTGCCGACCATCAATCAGATCCCGCCGGCAGAAAAGCTGCTTCCGCCGTTCGGCGTCTACGTTTCCGAGGTGAAAATCGAAGGAAAAATTTATTACGGTATCACAAACATCGGTGTTAAGCCGACGGTACAGGAAAAATTTACCGGCGTGGAGACGAATCTTTTTGACTGCAGCGAGGATCTCTATGGAAAACAGGCGGAGGTTTCTCTGTTAAAATTTCTGCGCCCGGAGCAGAAATTTGTTTCGATCGACGCGCTGAAAAACCAGCTCGATCATGATGTTGCGGCAGGAAAAAAATATGTAGAAAAAAAGTTCGCTCAGCAGTGAAACACTCGCTGTTTCGCTGCGTAAGAAAGTGATTCAGGTGTGAGCAGCTCTCCTTTTGCGAAGCAAAACTTAAAATGAGAGCTGCGAAAGTTACAGTTCGGAGAACTGTAACTACGTGAAAATTCATCGCGAAAACATCTGATTTTAGTATTTACAATTCGAAAAGCGTATGCTATACTAATCGAGTATGCGGGACAAAAAAGATCCCCGGACCCTGATTCAGAGGCAGGACACTCCGACCACTTCTTAGTCAGCGGTGCAATCAAAATAACAGGAGGAATTTAAAATGATTTCGAAAGAAAAAAAACAGGCAATCATCAAAGAGTATGCAAGAACTGAGGGAGATACAGGATCACCGGAAGTACAGGTAGCTGTTCTTACCGCAAGAATCGAGGAGCTCACTGAGCATCTGAAAGTTCACCACAAAGATCATCACTCCAGAAGAGGTCTTCTGAAAATGGTTGGTCAGAGACGTGGTCTGCTTGACTACTTAAAGAAAACTGATATTGAAAGATACCGTGCTTTAATCGAGAAGTTAGGAATCAGAAAATAATCAGCTTGGAACAACGGGCGGGATACATTTTCCGCCCGTTTCTTTGCTTGTAAGATCAAAGACGCAAACGACATGGAGCCATTCTGAGCTGCATTGCATCCGTAAGAAGCTGCCAGTGGCAGGTTCTGGAGGTGCAGGAATTTTATCCGAGACCACTGAAAAACACATTGAAAAGCTGCATCCTGTCCGTATTCCGGTGTGCTTTTCAGTTGTTTCGGAAATTCTGCTCAGAAGAAAAAAAGGAGATTATTTATGTACAAGAGTTTTTCTATGGAACTGGCAGGCAGAACCCTGACCGTAGACGTAGGCCGTGTAGCAAAACAGGCAAACGGCGCAGCATTTATGCATTATGGCGATACTGTAGTTCTTTCTACAGCAACCGCATCTGAGAAACCGCGTGACGGCATCGACTTCTTCCCATTAAGTGTTGAGTACGAAGAGAAGATGTACGCCGTTGGAAAAATCCCGGGCGGATTCAACAAAAGAGAAGGAAAAGCAAGCGAGCACGCAATTCTGACCAGCCGTGTCATTGACCGTCCGATGCGTCCGCTGTTCCCAAAAGATTACCGCAACGATGTTACCTTAAACAACATGGTAATGTCCGTAGATCCGGAGTGTGATCCGGAAGTAGTCGCAATGCTGGGTTCCGCAATCGCAACCTGCATTTCCGACATCCCGTTTGACGGTCCGTGTGCCATGACTCAGATCGGTATGATCGACGGCGAGTTCATCGTAAACCCGACTCTCGCACAGAAAGCCGTATCCGACCTGAAACTGACCGTAGCTTCCACCAGAGAGAAAGTCATCATGATCGAAGCCGGAGCAAAAGAGATTCCGGAAGCAAAAATGATCGACGCCATCTACAAAGCACACGAAGTAAACCAGGAAATCATCAAATTCATCGACAGCATCGTAGCAGAGGTTGGAAAACCGAAACACGCTTATGAGAGCTGCGCTATTCCGGAAGAGCTGTTTGCAGCGATCAAAGAGATCGTTCCTCCGGCAGAGATGGAAGAGGCTGTTTTCAGCGATGACAAACAGACAAGAGAAGAAAACATCCGCGTCATCACCGAGAAACTCGAGGAGGCATTTGCCGACAACGAAGAGTGGCTGGCAGTATTAGGCGAGGCTGTTTACCAGTATCAGAAAAAGACCGTTCGTAAGATGATCTTAAAAGACCACAAACGTCCGGACGGCCGTGCGATCACAGAAATCCGTCCTCTGGCTGCAGAGGTTGACATTATCCCGCGTGTTCATGGTTCCGCTATGTTCACCCGTGGACAGACTCAGATCTGCAACGTAACAACACTGGCTCCGCTTTCCGAAGCACAGAAACTGGACGGACTGGATGAGTTCGAGACCTCCAAACGTTACATGCATCAGTACAACTTCCCGTCCTACTCTGTAGGTGAGACAAAACCGTCCCGCGGACCGGGACGCCGTGAGATCGGCCATGGTGCTCTGGCAGAACGTGCCCTGGTTCCGGTACTTCCGACCGAGGAAGAGTTCCCGTACGCAATCCGTACCGTATCCGAGACCTTCGAGTCTAACGGTTCTACTTCCCAGGCAAGTATCTGTGCATCCACCATGTCTCTGATGGCTGCCGGTGTACCGATCAAAAAACCGGTTGCAGGTATCTCCTGCGGTCTGGTAACAGGCGAGACCGATGATGATTACCTCGTACTGACCGATATCCAGGGTCTCGAAGACTTCTTCGGCGACATGGACTTTAAGGTAGCTGGTACCCACGACGGAATCACTGCAATCCAGATGGATATCAAGATCCATGGACTGACCCGTCAGATCGTAGAAGAGGCGATTGCCAGAACGAAACAGGCAAGAGAGTACATCCTGACTGAGGTTATGGAGAAAGCGATCGCAGAGCCGCGTAAGACGGTCGGCGAGTTCGCTCCGAAGATCATCCAGATGATGATCGACCCGCAGAAGATCGGTGAAGTTGTCGGCCAGAGAGGAAAGACCATCAACGCCATCATCGATGAGACCGGCGTAAAGATCGACATCACAGACGACGGTGCAGTTTCCATCTGCGGAACCGAGCAGGCTATGATGGATCAGGCAAAGAAATATATCGAGATCATCACAAGCGACTTTACCGAGGGACAGATCCTGACCGGAAAAGTTGTCAGCATCAAAGACTTCGGTGCTTTCCTTGAGTTTGCACCTGGAAAAGAAGGTCTGGTACACATCTCCAAGCTCGCCAAACAGCGTGTTGAGAAAGTAGAAGACGTTGTCAGCCTTGGCGATGTTGTAAAAGTAGTCTGCATGGGCAAAGATAAAATGGGCCGTGTAAGCTTCAGTATCAAGGATGTTCCGGCAGACGCGAAATAAATAGATCTGCCAGACGATAAAGAGCGGGGAACACAGAAAAAGGGATCTGCAAAACGGTTCGTTTTTCTGTGTTTTCTTATGTCCAATAGGAGTGAAAGCTATGAGATACCATAATATAACGAAAGACGATATGCTGAACGGAGACGGCCTGCGCGTCGTGCTCTGGGTCGCCGGATGCGGTCATCACTGTAAGGGATGTCAGAATCCGATTACCTGGGATCCAAATGGCGGCATCCCGTTTGATGACGCGGCAAAGGCAGAAATTTTTGAACAGCTGGACAAGGACTACATTTCCGGCATCACCTTCTCCGGCGGAGATCCGCTGTATGAGGCAAACCGGGCGGATGTGACGGCTCTGGCAAAAGAGATCAAGGAAAGATATCCGAAAAAAGATATCTGGGTTTACACCGGATATGAGTGGGAATCCGTCTGTGATCTGGAACTGATGGATTACACGGACGTGGTTGTGGACGGTCGCTTTATTCTTGCCCAGAGGGACGTTACCCTGGAATGGAAGGGCAGCCCGAATCAGAGAGTCATTGATGTGAAAAAGACGAGAGCACGCGGCGAAGTCGTACTGTTCGGCGAAAAGTAGTCACGCAAAAAGAAAAGGAGACGCTTTATGGAAACCATTAAAATTCAGTATTTAAACGATGAAATTGAGCGCCTGCGCTATATCGACGGAAAGTCCGACTGGATCGACCTGCGCGCGGCAGAGGAAGTGGAGTTAAAGGCCGGAGAATTTAAGCTGATTCACCTCGGCGTTGCGATGCAGCTGCCGGAAGGCTATGAGGCGCATATTGTGCCGAGAAGCAGCACCTTCAAGAACTTCGGCATTATCCAGACGAACCACTGCGGAATCATCGACGAGAGCTACTGCGGACCGAACGACTGGTTCTACATGCCGGCGTACGCCCTGCGCGACACCGTGATTCATGTGAATGACCGCATCTGCCAGTTCCGCATCGAGAAACACCAGCCGACCATCGGCTTTGAAGAAGTTGACCACTTAAACGGCGAGGACCGCGGCGGAATCGGAAGTACCGGAAAAAGATAACAACAGACGAAATAAAAAGAGCCTCCGGGTGTCAGAAAATCTGACATTTCCGGGGGCTTTTTGTTGCGGGCACACCAAACATGTACATGGTATATCAAACACGATCCGGATCCGGCGAATCTGGTTTATGTTTTGAATGCTATTGTTTCATCTGTACCGTATTGTTTATGATTTTGAATTTTTTGAAACTGTTGATAAAACTTGAAATCCTGCTATACCCATACTGCTTCACATCGAAGCCCGGGAAACGGTTCCGCAGGGCATCGTGAATAATGCTGAGGTTGTCGATATGGCCTCCGTTGGAGCAGATCAGATCCGTGATACATTTTTCGATCTGCTGGCGCGATACGGTGTTCTGGCGTTCCTTTACGAGGTAATTATGACCGGTTTTCAGCACTTCGATATCGTTCATGCTTTCTAGAAACGTGGAAAGTTTGGAATAACCGTAATTTCGAACGTCAAACTCTGAGAATTTCTTCTGCAGGATACTGCCGATCTCACTAAGTGTCGTATTTTTTCCGTGATCATTGTTCTCTGTCAGTACACGGGAAACCGTCCGTTCGATTTCTGCCTTGCTTGTAATGGAAGGGGGTTCGTCCTGAGAAGTGCCGTAGCGCGCCGGATTTTCCGAGACAGCGGTAATCGCAGGGGAGATATCGTCCTCGTTCTGGGAAATGATTTCGAGAATTTTAAAGGCATCGCACGCAACGCGGAAGGAAGAAGGGGTTTTCTGCTCGCCCATGCCGAGCACAAACATGCCGGATTCACGCAGACGCTGCGCCAGCTTGGTAAAATCAGAGTCCGAAGAAACCAGGCAGAAGCCCTCCACATTTCCGGAGTAGAGGATGTCCATGGCATCGATGATCATTGCGGAGTCGGTTGAGTTCTTTCCGTTCGTATTGCTATACTGCTGGATCGGGTTGATTGAGTAGCGTAAGAGCTGCTCCTTCCAGCTTTTCTTCGAGATATCGGTCCAGTCCCCGTAGATTCTCTTGTAAGTAGCGACGCCCTGGTCCGAAACCTCGTCCAGGATATATTTGATGTATTTCGGGGAAACATTGTCCGCATCGATCAATACGGCAAACCGGCTGTCTTTCTGTTCCATAGATTCTGTCCTTTCTGCGGCTTGAATAGTTACGAAAATAGATACCTCTAGTTTAGTACATTTCAGCCCACAAATCAACTGGGAGTTTAACCGAATCAAGTAAGTCCCCTGCTTCCATTGCGAATATCTGCTTGACAATGACAAAAAAACTTGTCAAAACTATTGACAAATAAAGTTGTCAATAGTAGAGTAGTAGATGACAAGAAAAGTTGTCAAATAGAGAGCTCATCTAAAAATAAAGTGAAAGGAGATACTGCGATGCCGCTGTACAATCAGTTAAAAGAGTACCGTTCGAAGCTTGGCATCAACCAAACCGACCTTGGAAAAATGGCGGGAGTATCGAGACAGACCATCAGCCTGATTGAGCGGGGAGACTATTCACCGTCGGTGACACTGGCATTAAAACTTGCAAAAATCTGTGAAGTAAAAGTAGAAGATATTTTTCAATATGAGGAGGATGAACCATGAAAGAAAAACAGGGGAACAAACCAAATTCCTACGGAAAGCTGACGAAGCGGATGCTGATTTATCTGGGAATCGGCGGAGTCTGCGGTTTTTTTGTCGGAATTTTTATGACGTTCGGTGTGAAAAATGGCATGAGTGATCTGAGCGATCTGGTCCGCCCGCTGGCACTGCCGATCATTGCGGTAATTTTCGTTGTAAGCATTGTCCTGATGGAATTTTACAGCCGGAAATTAAAGGATACGATGAAGCATCTCGAAGAAGCAGAGGATGAACAGTACGAAGTCTTAAGCTATGAAGAAGAGAAATACGGCGCGATGCTGATGAACTGCAATGTGATTTCGCAGGTCTGCGATATCATCGTGCTGACATTTACCTTTTCCCGTTCTTGGCTGGAAGAAGCATCGGGAAAAGAGCTCGCCGGATTCCTGGCAACCTGTGCTCTGTTTTGTATCAACTTCTTTCTCTATGGCTATTATCAGATGCGTTATGTAAAAATGGTTCAGGCAGCTCACCCGGAGAAGAGAGGCGATATGAACTCAAAAAACTTCCAGAAAGACTGGATGGCAAGTTGCGATGAGGCAGAAAAAGAGATGGTATATCAGAGTGCCTATAAGGCCTATATGGCGCTGGGCAAGATGATTCAGATCCTGCTGTGTGCGACGATGATCCTGCATCTGGTGTTCCATACCGGTATTCTCGCAGTCATTGTCGTGGGCGTCATTTATCTGACGATGACACTCACATATCATCGTTCCTGTGTAAGTCTGCAGAAAGCAAAACTGAATCTGTAATCCTGTAAATACAAAAAACTGCGTGGAATGCATTTCAGAATCGTGCATTCCGCGCAGTTTTGCGTTTGGTATGAAAAATGTCAGCTGATCGGAGCCGTCGGTATCTTTGAATTATACTTTTTGTCGATATCCTTCATGACAAACAGATACGAAACACCGGTAAAGACAGCTGCCGTCACCCAGGCTGCCGGGTCACAGAAGCAGGCGAGCGGATAGCTGATGACTTTTATGGCAATCACAGCTACAATAAGGCGCGCAAAGAGTTCAGAAACACCGCCCATCATAGGTAGAAAGCCGTAGCCGCAACCCTGCATTGCATTTCGGAAAATAAAGATGGTGCAGAGCGGTACATAAAAAAGAGCACACATATAGGAATAAGTCTTTGCCCATGGCATCATGGCGGCCATATCGACATCACCCGAGAAGAAGAGGGAAAGACATGGCTTCAGAAGAAGGAAGACGAGAACAGCGGCTGCGATCGAATATGTGATGGAAGTCAGAAGTGCAGCGCGAACTCCCTTTTTAATCCGTGGAATATCGCCCTTTCCGAAATTTTGCCCGCTGTAGGTTGCCATCGTCTGTCCCATTGCGGAAAAGCCCTGTGTGACCAGATTCTGCAGCTTACAGGCCGCCGTAAAAGCGGCAACTGCCTCCGAGCCGAACAGGTTAATGGCAGCCTGCATAATCATTGTACCGGATGCGGTGATGGCAAACTGGAGTGCCATCGGAATGCCCATCGAGAGCTGATGGCGGGAATCTGCCGCATGAAGCTTCCAGTGGTGTTTTTCCGGCCACATATCCGGCATGGAGCGATAAATATAAAAAAGACAGAGCACAGCAGAAATTCCCTGGGAGAAAACGGTTGCATATCCGGCTCCCGCAACGCCCATTTTAAAACGAATGATGAGAAGCAGATCCAGAAGAACATTTAATACAGCCGAAAAAATCAGGAACATCAGCGGAGTCTGGCTGTTTCCTACTGCACGCAGATAGGAGGAAAGCAGATTGTAAAAAATCGTAGCGATCAGGCCACCGCAGATAATCATAATATAGGTATAAGCGTCCTGAAAAATATTTTCCGGTGTGTTCATGAGATGCAGCAATGGCCGCATGGAGATCATGCTGAAGAATGTCAGGACAACTGTGAAAAGGAGAGCCAGTAGAATGCCGTTTGCCACACTTCGCTTTACTCCGCGCGTATCCTTTGCACCGAACCGTTGCGATGTCAGAACCGTAAAGCCTGCTGTGATGCCCTGCGCAAATCCAAGCACCAGGAACATAATCGTTCCCGTAGAACCAACTGCAGCCAGTGCATCCGCTCCGACATATCGGCCAACGATAATCGTGTCTGCCATGTTGTAGAGCTGCTGGAAAATATTTCCGATAATCAGCGGCAGCGTAAACTGCAGAATGACCGGAAGCGGACTTCCCTTTGTCATGTCTTTTTCCATGAGAAAACCTCCTCGAAATGATGGTAAAATAAGTTTTATCTTCGCTTAAAACGAAAGTTATTTTATCACATTCTGAAGAGGTTGTCATATCCTTATTTTGACATTTTTTCTGCGAAATTTGACGAAGGGAAAAGTGAACGACTTGAATAGACAGTTATAAAAATTTGTCATATGCAGACTTTATTTTTTCCGCCATTTGCTGCAGCCTTTGCGCGCGTAGACCGAAAATACGAACTGCAAGATCACCGCAGGAAAGTATAGTTGCGCCGCCGTCAATTTTCGGATCGGAGGCAAGAAATTCCCGGATTTCATCCAGAAGGGTATCTGCGTGCTCCGATCGTGAGAGAAAGAGATTTACGTCTCGAGTCCCTGCGAGTGTGAATACGTACCGATTGGAAATAAAGCATCGTTGATCTGAAGAAGATAAAAATTAAGTTCGGACATAAAAAGTCTCCTGAAAATCATAAGATACGGAATGAGCCTGCCCGCGAAAAGAGGTCGGCCCATTCTTCCGAAGGTACGGACAAAAACCGCATCAGTGATGATGGTTGTGGATGGATGCGGAAATCCGCTGGTCAAAATCGAGCTTTTTCACCTCTTTTTCTTCACCGGGCTCAAAACGGACCGAAGTTCCGGAGGGAAGAATCACCGGACTTATCGGAAAAAACGGAGCAGGAAAGAGCACGGCGATCCGCCTGATGCTCGGCCTTGTAAAAGCGGAGAGCGGAACGATCGAACTCTTTGGAAAACCGATCACAGAGATCACACTGCAGGACCTGCAGAAAATCGGTGTATCGCTGGCAGAGTCGGGCTTCAACGGGCAGTTTACGATCGCGGAGCTGCTTGGCACCATCACGGGAAACGTTCCTGGACAGGCGGGAATTTTTGCGGTAAGCATCGCAGTTGTGCTGATTTCGTATGGGATCAGTGTAAGATTTATGGAGAAACGGGAGATTTAGAGAAATTCAAAGACGCCGGATTTCATGTTTGTATGTGAAATCCGGCGTTTTTGACGTGAGGAAAAACAATACGGAAACTTGAAAAAACTGCCGTGATATGGTATTCTCATAGAGTCGTTGACTCGAAAATAATAGAAGAAACAAGAGGAAAAACATGAAGAAATTATTTGCACAGATTGTGAAATTCGGTATCGTCGGCGTTATCAGCTTCGGCATCGACTACGTGACCGGTCTTATTGTCCTGAATCTTGTGATGGCGCTGACTTCCAGCTCTTACTTTGAAGCGGCATCCCTCATCGGTTCCGTTGCCGGATTTACCGTATCGGTCATTGCAAATTACATTTTAAGCTTCAAATTTGTCTTTGAGCGGAAAGAAGAAATGAACAAAAAAGTCGAGTTCATCACCTTTGTCGTCCTTTCCCTGATCGGCATGCTGCTCAACAGTTTCCTGATCTGGATCGTCGTAGGCCCGATCTACGGCGGTAATGTTGCACTGCAGCAGAACATAGGCCATAACCTGATCTACACAATCGCGAAAGTATTCGCGACGGCGATTGTTATGGTATACAATTTTGTGACCAGAAAAATATTTCTGGAGAAAAAGTAATTTTGAAAAGAGTTTGAAAAAGGCAGCGCAGAAAAACGCTGCCTTTTTTGAAAAAAGAAAGGCTGGTGCGTAAAAAATGGAACATTCGATCTTACAGACAGTATTGTGGAGTTACCTGATTTGTATTAATATCATTACCATAGCAGTCTATGGAATCGACAAACGAAGTGCGGTGCGGGGAAAATGGAGAATCCGCGTTTCCACCTTGCTTGGACTTGCGGCAGCCGGCGGCTCGGTGGGAGCCTTGCTGGGCATGCACCTGTTTCATCACAAGACAAGAAAAAAGAAATTCACGATTGGAGTCCCGCTGATGCTGGCGGCGCAGATCCTTCTTCTTTTCTTTCTGGCAAAAGCAGGTCTGCTGTTTTTTGCATAGAGAGCAGCAGAATTTGAAAGAGGGTTAAAAAAATGAGAGAAGAACAAACGAAGGCGACAACAGAACGCCTGATTTTTCACGTAGATGTCAACAGCGCCTTTTTATCCTGGGAGTCGGTGCGGCGGATCAAAGAGGGACTGCCGGATCTGCGGGACATTCCTGCCTGTATCGGCGGCGATCCGACGAAGCGGACAGGAATCGTTGTGGCAAAGTCGATCCCGGCGAAAAAATGCGGTGTCCAGACCGGTGAACCTGTGGCAATGGCACTGCGGAAATGTCCGAACATGGTCATTGTCCCGAGTGATTTCGACCTCTACGTCAGGTGTTCCCGTGCCTTCAAGAAAATCTGCGCCGCCTACACCCCGGTCATGGAATCCTTTTCGATCGATGAGGTATTCCTCGATATGACGGGAACTTCCCTTCTGTATCCGGACCCGATTGCGGCGGCGCACGAAATCAAGGACCGGATTTACGAGGAGCTTGGATTTACCGTCAATATTGGAATCTCCACAAATAAACTCCTGGCCAAAATGGCATCTGATTTCGAAAAACCAAACAAAGTACACACTCTGTTCCCAGAAGAAATCCCCGAAAAAATGTGGCCGCTTCCGGTACGCGAGCTGTTGTTCCTCGGAAAAGCATCCGAAAAGAAACTGATCGAGGCCGGAATCCGCACAATCGGAGACTTGGCGCATGCGCGCGAAGCGGATATCCAGACGCTGATCGGCAAGAAAAACGGCCATCAGCTCTACCAGTACGCCCGCGGCATCGATGATTCCCCTGTAAAAGCGCAGCCCGATGAGGCCAAAGGCTTCAGCGCCGAGACGACCTTCAACGAGGACATCATCTCCATCGAACAGGTGAATCCGATCCTTCTCGCCCAGTGCGACATCGTAGCCGCCCGCATGCGTCGGAAAAAGAAAAAATGCACCTCCGTTTCCGTAACGTTTCGCACTCTCGAGTTTCGAAACCGTTCACACCAGACCAAACTCCCCAATGCGACAGATGTGACAGATGAAATCTACCGCTGCGCCAAACAGCTCTTCCGCGAATCCTGGAAAGGCGAGCCCCTCCGCCTGATCGGCGTCGCCGTGACCGGTCTTACCGAAGACGATTTCGAACAGCTCTCCCTCTTCGAAGATCCCGAAAAGAAGGAGAAAAGCCGTAAACTCGATGCCGCCCTCGACGCGATCCGCCAGAAATACGGCAACGACAAAGTCACCCGCGCGAGCATCCTGAACGGCACACAGGGGATTGCGAGAAAAGCGAAGGCAGAGATGAAAAATGATGCGGAAAGCTGCGAGCTGAGAAATCAGCATAGTTGATTTCCCCTGGTGAGTGGAAGAAATTCTGCGAACCTTGGAAAGCTGATAATCATCTGTGCGAGGTATCTATCCCCAACCGGGAGATTGCTGCAGGAAGGGGTTACGGAAGTCATCAAACTTGGAATCGCCTTTTCTGGAAAAAATGTAAAAATTTGGACGGTATAAAAACAGGAGAAGACAAAACAGGGGGAAGCAAAATGAAAAAATTAACAACGGTAAAGATATGGCAGTTCGCAGCAGGCCAGTTTGGATGGGCGCTGCTGTCTGGTATCATATCGAACTGGCTGGTGTACTTTTATCAGCCGGATGAAACCGCAATCAGCCAGGGACAGACGGTATTCATACCGCAGGGTCTGGTGATTTTCGGGGTTTTTACCATCATTGGAGGGATCACAGCCTTCGGAAGAATTTTTGATGCATTCACTGATCCGATGATTGCGTCCTGGTCAGATCGGTGCACTTCAAAAAACGGACGGCGGATCCCGTTCTTAAAAGGCGCGTCCCTGCCGCTGGCACTTTCCACCGTGCTGGTGTTCTGGTCACCGGTGAATGAAAACAGCTGGATCAATGCGGCATTCTTGTTTGGTATGATTCTGGCATATTACCTTTCGATCACGGCATACTGTACTCCGTACAATGCCCTGATTCCGGAACTGGGCCATACACAGCAGGAACGCCTGAATATATCCACCATCATTTCTTTCACCTTTATTGCAGGAACCGCTGTGGCCTATCTGGCACCGGCGATCTGGGGTACGCTGATTCCTTCCTTCGGAAGAGTAAATGCAATCAGGATCACTTTCACAGCCATGGCAGCGGCAGCATTCGTATGCATGCTTGTGCCGGTATTCTGCATCCGGGAAAAAGATTACGTAGATACCGTTCCCTCGAAGGATTCGGCTTTTCGTTCCCTTACAGCAACCTTTCGGAATGGAGAATTCCGGAAATTTGTAGGATCTGATATCTTTTACTGGATCGCCCTCACCATGTTCCAGACGGGCCTTCCGTTTTTCGTTACCAGTCTGCTGAAACTCCCGGAGACAATGACAACACTGTATTTTGTGGGAATGACCGCACTGTCGCTTGTCTTTTACGTTCCGGTCAACAAGCTGACACCGAAACTGGGCAAGAAAAAGATGATTCTGTTTGCATTTGCTGTTTTCAGCCTTGCATATTTTTACACAGGTTTTATGGGAAACATCCCATTCATCCCGGAAACCGTACAGGGTCTGATTCTGACAGTCGTGGCAGCACTTCCCATGGCGATTTTCGGTATTCTGCCGCAGGCAGTTGTCGCGGATATCGCACAGAGCGATGCAGTTACCTCAGGAAGCAGCCGAGAGGGAATGTTCTACGCAGCCCGGACCTTCGCTTTCAAGCTGGGCCAGAGCCTTTCCATGCTGATTTTTACCGCAGTCTCCACCATCGGAGCGGGAACTGGAACCGGCTACCGGATTGCCGCATTCGGTGCAGCTGTATTCTGCGGCGCAGGCGGACTGATACTGATGTTTTACGATGAGAAAAAGATTAACTGCGTGATCAACGGAAAAGCATAGGTCAGTACTCAGCACGGCGGCCTTTTTTATGTGTAGAAGCTATTCGGCATAAAGGAGAAAGGATCACAGGTGATACAGACCAGATGCTGCGGCAGCTGCAGTTTCACATTATCTCGAAATCAGCTCCTCCGCATGCTTTAACGCATCCGAAATATTCGAACAGAAATTTTCTTCCCCGACAAGATCCACAAAGCCGGATTTTTTCATCACCTTCATCGGCTGCTCATTCACATGAGAGAAGACGAGGGTGATCCCTTTCGATTCGCAGAGCTTCGTCAGATTCTGTAGTGCATTCATGGCTGTACTGTCGATCGCCGGTACGCTCCGCATCCGGAGAACGAGACATTTTGTGAAATCCTTTACCACGATGTGCTCAATCGCATCCGCCGCGCCAAAGAAGAGCGGTCCTGTGATCTCGTATACACGGACTTCCAGCGGCAGCTTCTGCAGATGTTCATCCACCGCCGGGGAATCATCGTCCACATAGACCCAGCTGTCGGCGTGCGTCCGCCGTTTTTGATATTTGCCGCCGTTCTGGCAATCACTCCCGTAGCCGGAATACCGCCGAAAAGCGCAGAAGCAATATTTCCGGCACCCTGTGCAATCAGCTCTGTATCCGAACGATGCTTGCTGTTGATCATGCCGTCCGCAACAACACAGGAGAGAAGCGACTCAATCGCCGCAAGCACCGCGATCGTAAACGCATTTGGAATCGCCGACTGAATCAGTTTCATGTCAAAAACCGGCAGATGAAGCGCCGGAAGCAAGAACCTTTCAAGTATAGCATAAGAGACGGGAAGCAGGAAACCTTAAAAGGAATTGTTTACCTTTCTATACAATCATGTTATGCATGACATTGCACACAGCCGGCAGAAAAATCCGAATGGAAAATTTTTCTGTCACTTTTTTGATTTTTTCAGTGACTTTCCTCTATGATCTATGGTACACTAATCCAAGCGCGTTAAAAACGAGAATAGAATATCAAATGGAGGAAATCTCAAAATATGAGCAAAAAGAAAGGCGAAGGCCTGAAATCATTCAACAGGGGATTTAACGTGCCGGATACCTACATTATCATCTTTTTTGTGGTGGTTATCGCGGCCGTCATGACCTTCCTCGTCCCGAAAGGCTATTACGAGACGGAGGATGTCACGTACCTGATGAACGGGGTAGAAAAGACCCGTACCGTCATCAAAGACGGAAGCTTCCAGTATCTGACCGATGCTGCCGGAAAACCGGTCACAGAAGGCGTTGCACTGTTCAGCGGCGACGGCGGAACCGGATTTTTCAATTACATGTATAACGGAATTATCAGCAGCTCCGCTATCGAAATCATCGCATTTCTGATGGTAGTCGGCGGTGCTTTCGGCATCATGATCCGCACCGGAGCCGTTGAAGCCGGTCTGATCGGCCTGATCCGTAAAGCAAAAGGAGCCGAAAAACTGCTGATCCCGGTCCTTTTCGTCCTGTTTTCCCTCGGCGGAGCCGTGTTCGGAATGGGAGAAGAGGCCCTTCCGTTCACCATGATCCTCTGCCCGCTGTTCGTCGCTGTCGGATACGACACGGTCATTGCCGTGCTTGTCACGTACGTCGCAACACAGATCGGCTTCGGATCCTCCTGGATGAACCCGTTCTCTGTCGGAATCGCACAGGGAATCGCCGGCGTTGACGTCTTCTCCGGCGCAGGTTTCCGTATGGTGATGTGGGTGGTGTTCACCGCTCTTGGCTGCGGCATGACCATGTTCTATGCAGCAAAAGTAAAAAAGACCCCGGAAATCTCCGTTGCTTACGAAAGTGACCAGTATTTCCGTGATCAGAACGAAAAAACAGGCATCGACGAGGGCCATTCCTTCGGCATCGGCCATATCCTAGTTCTGGTGACACTGGCTGTTACCGTTGTCTGGGTTATCTGGGGCGTTATGGCAAAAGGTTATTACATGGCCGAAATCGCAACCCAGTTCTTCATCATGGGAATTGTGGCAGGTGTGATCGGTGTCATTTTCCATCTGAATGACATGAAAGTGAACGACATTGCCGTTTCCTTCAAAGACGGCGCAAAAGACCTGATCGGCGCAGCACTCGTTGTTGCGATGGCACAGGGCATCATGCAGGTGCTCGGCGGTTCCGATCCGACCACACCGACCGTTATCAACACCATTATGTACGGCATCTCACAGGCACTGGCCGGTCTTTCCGGTGCAGCCGCAGCCGTGCTGATGTACGTGTTCCAGTCGGTCTTCAACTTTTTCGTCGTGTCCGGCTCCGGCCAGGCGGCGATCACCATGCCGATCATGGCACCGCTCGCGGACCTTCTCGGCGTATCCCGCCAGACATCCGTCCTTGCGTTCCAGCTCGGTGATGCTTTCACAAACCTGATCGTCCCGACCTCCGGCTGCCTGATCGGCTCCCTGGCGATTGCAAAAATCGAGTGGTCGAACTGGATCAAATTCATGTGGAAATTCTTAGGGATACTGATGATTGGAGCAGTCATTACGATTCTGATTGCGGTTGCCATTGGATTTTAAGAGGAGTGAGAGAAAATGATATTATTTCAGAACATAGACGTCTATGCGCCGGAATACCTCGGAAGAAAAGACGTTCTTACTGTGTATGATAAAATTGTCAAGATCGCAGATGCCGGCACGATAACGGCAGACGGCCTGCTCTTTGGCGCGGAGACCGTAGACGGAACCGGACTTGTCCTGACACCTGGCTTTGTCGACTGCCATGTTCACGTGCTCGGCGGAGGCGGCGAGGGCGGCTTTGCCAACCGCACCCCGGAGGCGACGATGGAAGGCCTGAACAAGTTCGGTGTGACAACCGTTGTCGGCTGCCTCGGAACTGACGGCATTGGCCGTGACATGTGCGCGCTCGTGGCAAAAACAAAAGGCCTCCGGGAGCAGGGCATGTCCGCCTGGTGCTACACCGGCAGCTATCAGGTTCCGGTGCGTACACTGACGGATGGAATTACGAAAGATATCATGATGATCGAAGAAATCATCGGAACCGGCGAAATCGCCATCTCGGACCACCGATCCTCACAGCCGACCTTCGAAGAATTCGCCCGACTGGCAGCAGACACGCGCCTCGGCGGTGTTCTTTCCGGGAAAGCGGGAGTGATCAATGTCCACCTTGGCGACGGTGCAAGATGTATGGAGCTGATCGAACGCGTCATCAGCGAAACCGAAATCCCGGCCAGCCAGTTCCTCCCGACCCATGTCAACCGGAATGAGAAGCTGTTCCAGAAGGCAATTGAATACGCCGTAAAGGGCGGTGCGGTCGATTTCACCGGAAATGAAGAGATCGATTACTGGGAAACTGTCTGTGATGAAGTCCGCGTGTGCAAAGGAATCCGCCGCATGCTGGATGCAGGCGTGAATCCGAAACACATCACCATCTCATCCGACGGTCAGGGCAGTCTGCCGATCTTTAATGAGAAGGGAGAATTCCTGCGGATGGGCATGGGCCAGTCGAGCTGTTTGCTGAAAGAAGTAAAAGAATGCGTGGAGAAAGCGGGAATTCCGCTGGAAACCGCAATTTCGACGATTACGGCAAACCCGGCAGAGATCCTGTCACTGAAAGGAAAAGGAAAAATCCAGGAAGGGTTTGATGCAGATCTTTGCGTACTGGATCAGGGACTGGAGATTCAGGAAGTCGTTGCACGGGGGAAGACGGTGTATCGGAAATAGCATATTGGTAATATTGGGAAAAGGTCACAGCTTTGCGGAGCTGCGGCCTTTTTTGATGGGAATGCCTGCGGAAAGAATGTTTTACAATAGTATTTTGTAAGAAGGTACGATATAATGAACATATATCTTGCGACAGGGAAGGAGAAACTGCAGTGTCGGAAATAAAACTTTTTGAGGTCGGAACGGTTGTGAAAGAGCGCACCTCTTCCACGGTAGTATTGGAGAAACAACTGCAAACAACGATAGAGCAGAACATGGAGACATTTTTCGGCGTTCGTTTTCTGAAAAGTGAATATATGATCACATCCGGAAGAATGGACAGCATCGGAATTGATGAAAATAATAGCCCAGTGATTTTTGAGTATAAGAGAAGCTCGAGCGAGAACGTAATTAATCAGGGATTATTCTATCTGGATTGGCTTTTGGATCACAAAGCGGATTTCAAACTGCTTGTGATTGAAAAACTGGGTATGGAAGTAGCAGACCAGATTGATTGGTCGGTGCCTTGTGTGATTTGTATTGCAAGTGATTTTACGAAATACGACGTGCATGCAGTGAATCAGATGCAGAGGAATATCAAGTTGGTGAAATATCGGAAATATGGGGAAGATCTGTTGCTGTTTGAACATCTGAACACACCGGTGGCAAAGCCAGTAACGGAAACATCAACCATTTCAACAACAAGTAGTACATACACACAGAAAACACATTTAGAGAAGCTGTCATCAGCAAGCAGCCATTTCAAAACATTATATACGGCGCTTTGTGACTACATCGAATCGCTAGGAGACGATCTTGTTCCAAACCAATTGAAGCTGTATTTGGCCTATAAGAAAGTGCAGAACATTTTCTGCATTGAAATTTATAACAAACAGATCCTGCTCCGAATGAAACTCGACCCGGACACTGTTGAACTGGAAGAAGGATTCACAAGAGATACCCGCGGGATTGGACATTACGGAACGGGGGAGCTGGAAGTGTCAATCAAGACGGCAGAAGACTTTCAGAAGGCAAAGAAGCTGATTGATCGGGCGTATCAGGAGACGTTATAAAGCATGGTAAAAACTGGAAAATGATGAAAAAATTTGAATTGTAAAGTCAAATACGTTACAATTTAAAGTTAGAACAGAGAGGATGAAACGGTGAAAGAAGAAATAATACAAAACATAAATCAAGGGTTGGAAGCAGCCTATATCAATGGAAATCTTGCTTCAAATCTGGAATATAAACCGAGTTTTATATCAAACAATCCAGAAGAGGGTAAAAAAGTTATTTCTTCTATTGAAGAAGAGCTACTTCGCTGTGAACAATTCCAGATTAGTGTGGCATTTATCACAATGGGAGGAATTACGCCCCTCCTGCAGACGTTAAAAGAACTCGAGCGAAAGAGAATCCCGGGGCAAATTCTTACAACGAACTACTTAGATTTTAGTGAGCCAAGAGCGTTGGCAAAACTGAATGAATTGAATGAAAAGTCTAATCCCCCAGCTATGCTGGGGAGAATAGAGTAGTCGGAAGTGGTGAGGATAACAAAATAAAGCCTCCTGTGATAGAATGAGAATGGTGTCGCAAGCCAAACTCAAAATCAAAGGAGGCGGTCCAAATGGACAATAAAAGTTTATCACATACTCGTTGGAAATGCCAGTATCACATTGTGTTTATTCCTAAA
>NZ_JAQEGR010000016.1:0-478 GCF_027667425.1 Fusicatenibacter saccharivorans | reverse complement strand
GTATCACATTGTGTTTATTCCTAAATACCGAAAGAAGGTATTGTATGGGAGAATACGCAGAGATGTCCGAGAGATAATAGCAACTTTATGCCAGTATAAAAATGTAGAGATAATTGCAGGAGCGGTATGTATAGATCATGTACATTTAAGCGTAGCAATTCCACCAAAACTCAGAGTATCAGATTTTATGGGGTATCTGAAAGGAAAAAGCACATTAATGATTTATGACAGGCATCCTGAGTTGCAAAGTAAATGGGATAAAGCGTTTTGGGCTAGAGGATATTATGTTGAAACGATTGGCAATATAACAGATGAAGCAGTTCAAAAGTATATAAAAGAGCAAGCAGAAGAATCGAGACGAGAAGATTCGAGTAGTACCGCTTTATAGCGGGCCAGCAAAAGTGCTTGCGATACCGCCCTTTGGGGCGAATAGTAACAATAGCCCTTTGGAGGGCTAATAATAAACCACCAGTTGAAC
>NZ_JAQEGR010000015.1:629-97442 GCF_027667425.1 Fusicatenibacter saccharivorans | reverse complement strand
AAGCGTAATTCATGAGTAACGTAGCAATATTTTGCGCTTACGATGGTAAGATGGCTTACATGAGAGAACAGAGGAACAACAGAAAAATCGAGAATGCGGTAAAGGCTGAGCGTCATACGAAGCTGATGCAGGACAAGTACAAGGATCAGATTCAGGCTTCTATTTCGGCAACGAAACTTTATAAAGTAGTCTGGAATTCGAAAGATCCGGACGAGAATGCAGAGCAGAATAAGATGCGTATTTTCGTGGAGGATCTGGACAGCGTTGCTGCAATCCTAAAATATCAGGGATCGAAAACGGCGGTTCTGAATTTCGCTTCTTACCGGAGTCCGGGCGGCGGTTTTATCAGGGGCAGTATCGCGCAGGAAGAATGTCTGTGTCATGAATCGTTTTTGTACAATGTGCTGGAAAGTTTTCAGAGAGAGTTTTATGAATGGAATATGCAGCATAAACAGAAAGGGCTGTATTTGAACCGTGCGCTGTATTCGCCGGAAATTGGATTTTTCCGTAATGGGAAGGAAGCGTTCTGCGATGTGATCACCTGTGCAGCACCGAATAAGGCGGCGGCACAGAAATACGAAAATGTCTCCGACCGGGAAAATACAGAGGCGCTGAAAAGCAGAATCCAGTTTGTGCTGGATATTGCGGAAAAGAACGAGGTAAAGACTCTGATTCTGGGTGCATACGGATGTGGTGTTTTCGGACAGGATGCAAAAGAAGTTGCCGGGATTTTCAAGGAATTTCTGACAACGACGCATACAAGTTTCGATACGGTCGTGTTCGCGGTGCCGGATGGAAAGAATGGGAACTACAGAAGATTTGCGGAAGTATTTAAAGAAAACTGAGCATATATATTTAGGAAAGAAGAAAACCGGGATGTTTTCCTGCAGATGAAGCAGGGTGGCATCCCGGTTTTGCTTAAAAGAGCGCGCAGCAGTTATACTACGGGATGAATGACTGGGCAGATGAAGCATGATAAAATTTTACCTGTGGCGTTTTACAAATGCCTATATAAAATTATTTTGAGAGAGGATTTTGAAAAATGGGAAAGCGAAAATTGGCATCTGTGCAGTATGTACATCACATAACTCCAATTGAAGGAGCAGACAGAATAGAGTGTGTGCATGTCCTGGGATGGAAGTGTGTTGCGAATAAGGGACAGTTTCGGGTTGGAGATTGCTGTGTATATATGGAAGCAGATTCGTTTCTTCCGATTTGTGAGCAGTTTGAATTTCTGCGAAGCAGCAGCTATGAGAAGAACGAACTTCTGGGAGAAGGTTTTCGGCTGAGAACTATGAAATTTAGAGGCCAGATTTCTCAGGGCCTGGTTCAGCCTTTATCTATATTGCCGGAAGGAACGTATAAGATTGGTGATGAGGTTACAGAGCTGCTTGGAATCAGAAAGTGGGAAGTAGAGGAAAGAGTCACCAGCAGTGGTACGATTATAGGGGAGTTTCCAGACGGAATTCCAAAAACAGATGAGCTGAGAGTACAGTCTTATCCAGAATTGATCGACGAATTTAAAAAGATAAATGGATATTACATCAGTACAAAGATGGACGGAACCAGTGTTACGATGTATCGGAAAGACGATCATTTTGGTGTATGCGGAAGAAATTTTGAATATGCAGATGACGGAAAATGTGCGATGTGGAAATATGCACATGAAAATGGGATACCCGATAGAATAAAGGAGAATAATCTGTCAGATCTCGCAATTCAGGGTGAATTCTGCGGTGCTGGTATTCAAAAGAACAGATTAAAGCTGAAAAAACCGGAATGGTATGTATTTACCATGATAGATCTGAAAACACACAGAAGACTGTCTCTTGCGAAGATGAAAGAACTGTGCGGAATTCTGAACCTAAAAATGGTTCCGGTGGAAGAAGAAAGAGATTTGTTTGAGTATGATAGTATCGAAGAACTTTTAGAAAGAGCAAAGGGAAAGTATACATCTGGTATGAATAAAGAAGGAATTGTAATACGCCCATTGGAACCGGTGTATTCCAGAATTGTGGAAGGACCGTTATCTATGAAAGTATTAAACAATGATTATTTGCTAAAGAAATAAAAGAACTGTTTGAAGAAACTTGAGCATGTATATTTGTCAATAGAGGAAAACCGGGATGGTATTCTGCTTCATCTGCAGGATACCATCCCGGTTTTGCGTAAAAGAGAACGCGGCAGTTATACTGCGGGACGAATGACTGGGCAGATGAGGTATGATAGAATTTTACATGGTGAAAGAGATGAGAACGGCCAGGTATCTCATCGAGTGGGAGAGATTAATTATGCGCCTGCCATCCCGGTACAAGGAACTCGTTACTGTCTGCCTTTATCAGAAACTGAAGGATGAGATTGCGGATCTGGATGAGAAGATCATGGACAATCTTTTCTTCTTCCGAATCAGTGCATCGGACTGCAACGAGCATGATACGCTCTTCTACCTGAAGAGCCTGGATCTCGACCGCAGAATGGGTTATGAGCTGGGTACGATCTATGAGTGTACCCATGAGAATTAGAAAGGAAAGGGGTATTATTTTATGGAGCAGAAGAAATTTATGGATATCAAGCGAATCGTGCAGGAAAATGAGATGCACAAAAACAAGAACACCTGGGCTTTCGAGCCCGGGGATCACATTGTGATTCAGATTAAAATCGATGGAAGCAATGCCAGCGTACGGTATGACCCGGAAACAGGAAAGCTTGCGGCGTTCTCCAGAAAGCAGCAGATCGTGAGGACAAAGGATGTCGACGCGACATCAAAATTTCTCGACTATGTGGATACACTGGACGCGGAGAAGTTTCAGAAGTATCCCGATTATGTATTTTTCGGGGAATGGATGACGCGTCATCGTGTACCGTATCCGGAGAAATATCTGAATATCTGGATCATGTACGATGTCTACGATCTGAAAGCGGACGGTTATCTGCCGCAGAAGCAGGTAAAGGCGCTGGCGGCTGAGGTAGGAGTTCCGTATATACATGTGCTGTATGACGGACCTTTCGTGGACTGGGATCACTGTCGGAGTTTCATGCGGATTACGAAGTATACGGATGGGGACTGCGAGGAAGGCATTATCGTCAAGAATATGTCGAAACTGAATAATCCGGACTCGAGAGCGCCGTTTGTGCTGAAGATTGTGAATGAAAAATTTTCAGAGATGAAAGCACAGAAAGCACCGATCACATCGGAGCAGGAAGCGGCGAAAAAGATGGCGTTTGCAACTGTTGAGCGGATGGTGACGCGGGAGCGCGTGGAAAAAGAGCTGTATAAAATGCGCGATGAAGGTATTCTGCCAGAGGAGTTTGGAACGGCAGAATGGAAGCTGATTGCCCCGGTGATCGCAAAAAGAATCTATGCGGACTGCGTGAAGGAAGAGGCGGAGGCCGTGGAAGCCTGCGGAAAACTCTTCGGTAAAATGTGCGGTGGGCAGACGATGAATCTTGCAAAGAGTATTCTGAAGAAGATGGATGAAGCACGCGGGAAATAAGGAATTTTTTCTGGCGGAGATCTGATAAAAGAAAAAGCTCAGGGGAACCAGAGTTATGAAAGTAAGGTTAACTCTGGACCTGAGCTTTTTTGGGGGTTGTAGCTTAGGGTAGTAGTTGCTTTGCGTAGGCAGAAGCCACTCAGTTTCCTTTTAGTTACATCTATGATATTACACTTTCCAGAGAAAAAATGCAAGCCCAGGATGAGAAAAAGGATTCAACTGTCGGGGGACAGTTACGGTTCACTGCTGAATGAACAGTAACGAGGATACATTTTTTAGAAATAATTTGGAGAATAACGAGGAGAATTTTAGATGGATGCTTATAATAATGTTGGGATTGATTCCATAGAAACAGCAAAAAATCTGAAAAAACTTAGAATTGAGAATAACTTGAAGTTAAAACAGGTGAGAGACGCGATTGGACTTTCGGCAGAGCAGACGGTATGCAGTTGGGAGAGCAAAACACATCCGAAACTTCCAAGCATTGATAATGCGTTGAATCTGGCACGGCTTTATGGAGTCAGACTTGACCAGTTGTACAAGACACGTCCGGTGAAAACAGGCAGCCCGGAAAAAGTGGATCAGGAAATCCGGGACAGAATAACGATTTCCATGCGGATGGGTGAGTTTGAGGAGTTCTTTGACGATATGCGGATGGAACGGGAAAGCATCTGCGGGCCATTCGTCGCAGCGGAAGCACAGCGTGAGGACGGAACCTGGGAACCGGAGACGATTCCGCTGCCGGATGAGCTGACTTATTTTTCATATGATCTGTTCAAACTGAAACTTTGTAAAAAGAAAGGAAGCAACAAGGCTCAGTTTTACCCTGGCACAGGATGCTTTGTCATAACACCGGAAGGGCTGGAAGACGAAAAACTTGTACTGCACAACATGATCCATCTCCACGAGTGGGTGCTGAACCAGGTGCCGGGCCATTACAAAGAAATGGTTACCAAAAGTCTCTATCAGGAACTGCGAAAGAGCATCAGCAATCTGGATGAACGTATAGAGGAAAACCTGTCCTTCTTCCGGGAAAGCCAGACGGACTGCGATGAACATGATACGCTCTTTTTCCTGAAGAGCCTCGACCTTGACAGAAAAAGAGGGTATGAACTCGGGACGATTTACGGAAGTAAGTGACATTTTTAAAAATTTAACCCGAAAAAATATGTGTCCAGAAAAGAAAGCAAAAGTTGGGGAGACCAAAAACACATATAATCTAAAATGATAAAAAAGTACCTGAAACAGTATATAAAAAGGGGTAAAAGGAAAAAAGAAGGGGGTCTAACCTGAACGAAAATTTTTTCTGTCCTGACCTTTTATGATTTTAACCCGGAGTGTAAAATATGGGTATAAGAAAAGAAATTAGGGAGGGCAAAGATATGAAAGAATCGGAACAGATCTATGCAAACTTGAACATGAAGAAAACGGGCGAAAATATCCGTAGCCGGCGTGAAAGATTGGGGATGAACCGACCGGACATTCAGAAGAAGATGGGGCTCGCCGGGGTTCAGAGTGTCTGGAACTGGGAGAAAGGAAAAAAGATGCCGAACATTGAAAATCTGTTTGCACTTGCCGAGATCTTACATACGACGGTAGATGATCTGTGTGTGCGGGAGATCGTGGAAGTTTGACATGGATGAGAAGAAGGCTGTCTGCTGAGAAAGCAGGCAGCCTTTTTCCTGAATTGGGCATGTTCGTACCATAATCGACGCTATTGTAGGAATAAAAGAAAAAATTTGAAAAATTTTAAAAATTACCGTTGACAAATTAAAAGAACAGTGCTAAAATCTATAAATGTCAGCGGGACATAAGCGCTGATGAAAAACAGGATATGGGATCTTAGCTCAGCTGGGAGAGCATCTGCCTTACAAGCAGAGGGTCATAGGTTCGAGCCCTATAGGTCCCATATTTATCAAAAATTACATATGGCGAGATAGCTCAGTTGGCTAGAGCACGCGGTTCATACCCGCGGTGTCGAGGGTTCGAATCCCCCTCTCGCTATGGTTGGAGGCTCCTGTGTGAACAGGAGTCTTTTTTTCGTTTTCCTGGCGGATGATTTCTTTTTCTGGTTGGGTATAGTATAATGAGCAGAGAACATAGGAAAAACAGAGTTTTTGCTGCAGAAAGGGGATAGTTTTTGTGAAGTTGTTTCATTTATCGGATCTTCACATTGGAAAACGCGTGCATGAGTTTTCCATGATCGAGGACCAGAAATATATGTTGACACAGATCCTGCAGGCGGTTATGCGGGAAAAACCGGATGGAGTTCTGATTTCCGGAGATGTATATGACCGGACGATTCCAACGGCGGAGGCAGTGCAGGTGTTGGATGCCTTTTTAACCAGCCTTTCGGAGCAGGAAGTTCCGGTTTTTATCATCAGCGGCAATCATGACTCGGCGGAGCGGCTGGCATTTGGGTCGAATCTGATGGGGAAGAGCGGAATCTATTTGTCGAAGGTATATGATGGAAGAATAGAAAAGTTCGCGTTACAGGATGCATATGGAACGGTGTGGATTCATCTTCTTCCGTTTCTGCGCCCGTCAACCGTACGCCATGCCCTGCCGGAACGCGCGGAGGAGATTCAGTCCACGGCAGATGGCGTGAGGGCGGCACTGGAGCAGACCCAAATAGATCCAGGAGAGCGGAATATCCTTTTAGCGCATCAGTTTGTGACAGGCGCGCTGCGGTGCGAGGCAGAGGAACTGCAGGTAGGTGATGTGGATCAGATTCCGGTGGAGCTTTTTGATGCGTTTGATTACGTGGCGCTCGGCCATATCCATAGTCCGCAGAAGGTTGGCCGCGAGACCGTGCGCTACTGTGGTTCACCACTCAAATATTCGTTTTCCGAGGCTGGACAGGAGAAGTCGATTACCATTGTAGAGCTGAAAGAAAAAGGAACTGTCGAACTTCGCACGATTCCATTGAAACCGCTCCACGATCTTCGAAAAATCCGTGGAACGTATCTGGAAGTGACAGCAAAAACGTTCTATGAAAACAGCGACCGTACGGATTATCTGATGGTAACCCTGACGGATGAGGAGGATGTTCCGGACGGCATGGCGAAGCTTCGGACGATTTATCCCAATTTGATGCGTTTGGAATATGACAATAAAAGAACGCGTTCCAATGCGGAGGTAACGGCGGCGGAACGTATCGAGGAAAAATCGGAACTGGAGCTGTTTCAGGAATTTTATGAACTGCAGAATAACCAGAGCATGACGGAACAGCAGAAAGCATTTGTGAAAGCATTGCTTAGGGGGATAAAAAGATGAAGCCAAAGAAATTGATTATCAGTGCATTCGGACCATATGCGGACCGGACAGAACTGGATTTTACAAAACTGGGCAGCGGCGGCCTGTATCTGATTACAGGTGATACCGGTGCAGGAAAAACAACAATTTTTGATGCGATTACCTTTGCGCTCTACGGCGAGGCAAGCGGTGAAATCCGGACGGGGGAGATGTTCCGCAGCAAGTATGCCGCGCCGGAAGTGCGCACTTTTGTGGAGCTTACCTTTGCGCATCAGGGAAAAGATTATATGGTAAAGCGGAATCCGGAGTATGATCGGCCGAAGGAGCGCGGTCAGGGAATGACGAGAGAAAGAGCAAATGCAGAACTGATTTTTCCGGATGGGAGACAGCCGGTGACGAAAAGTACGGAAGTGACAAAAACTGTAACGGAACTTCTCGGACTGGATCAGAAGCAGTTTCGACAGATTGCCATGATCGCGCAGGGGGATTTCCAGAAACTTCTCCTGGCAGAAACGGCAGATCGAAGTGAAATTTTCCGGAAAATGTTTCATACGGAAATTTATCAGGAGCTGCAGAATCGTCTGCGGGATGCCGCGAAAGAGCGAAGCAATACGTATAGTGAAAAGCGGAGGAGTATTCTCCAGTATCTCGACAATATCGTCTGCCCGGAGGATGCGGTGTTCAAAGAGGAATTTGCGCAGTTGAAAAAGGCAAATTTCGACGGTCAGGTGATGCGGGGGATGGAACTGCTGGCACGTTGCATCGAGATGGATCAGAAAAGACTTTCGGATCTTGAGCAGGAGCGGAAAGCGGTGGAAACAGAGATGGAGCAGAAAACCCAGCTGCTCGGCAAGGTAAAAGAGAGCCAGAAGCGGCGGGAGGAAAAAGCACAGAAGGAAAAGAAACTGGCGGGACTGGTTCCAGAGGAAGCGGAAAAACAGCAGAAAAGCGAACGGGCAGAACGGGAGGCTTCCATCTGCAAAGAACTGGAGGAGCAGATCCGCGCAGAACAGGAAAGCCTGGAACTGCTGAAGAAGATGAAGCAGGAACAGGCAGAGCTTTTGGAAAAGCAGAAAGAACTGCAGACGGCAGCGGAAGAGAAGGACAGACTGAAAGCAGAGCAGGAACAGGCAAAAGCGCAGCTGCTTGAGAAAAGAAAACGGGAAGAAGATCTTTCCGGCGTGGATGCGGTTTTGGCGAGGGTACAGCAGAACGAAACGCGGGCGCAGGAGCAGATCATGGCAATCCGGGGATGCCGCGAAAAAGTTCAGGAGTCCGAGAAGAAGACGGGGCTTCTGGCAGCAGAACTGGAAGGCCTGACACAGCAGGACACCGAGCTGGCATCCCGGATGGAAGCAACGACGGTATTTCTGAAAGAAAGACAGGATGCTGCATTTGCGGAGGAAGAATATCGCCGGGCGCGGACCGAATTTTCGCAGCTGCTGCGAAAATGGACGGCAGCGCAGAAGGAATGGAAAGAAAAGCAGGAAGCGTATCGAAAAAGTCTGGAAATCAGAAATGATGTGCGGGAAACGTGTCAGGAACTGGAACAGCTGTTTCTGGATGCGCAGGCGGGAATCCTGGCAGAAAATCTGACAGAGGGAATCCCATGTCCGGTCTGCGGATCCGTGCATCATCCAGTGCTGGCGAGAAAGGCGGAACATGTGCCGGATAAAGAAACACTGGATCAGCAAAAAGAAAAACTGCAGAAGCAGAACGAAGTGACTGCGGCATTAAGCGAAGCGGCAGGAAACTGTAAAAGACAGGCTGAAACGGCAAGGGAAGAGCTGACGCAGCGGATTGCCCGGGGAACCGCTGCTCCGGCAGAAACAGCAGATCAGGAATGCAAAAAAGAGCAGGAACGTCTGACACAGCTTTCGGAAGAGCAGTTTGCACAGGCTGCGGATGAAACAGAAAAGCAGCTTGCGGCAGAAGAAAAGCGTCAGAAAACACGACGGGAAGAATATGCGGCATATGAGAAACGTCAGCAGCAGGAACAGAAGCAGCGGGAAAAACTGAAACAGGTGATGGCAGAAAAACAGGCAGAGCTTGGACGGCTGGGCGGAGAAAAGCAGACACTTCTGGATCAGCTGAAACAGAAAATGGAAGACGCACAAAAAGCGATCTGTGAGGAAGTGGACATGGAAGAACAGCCAGCTGCTGTGGCAGCAGCTTACTGTGAAAAGCGTCTGGAAGAGAAAAAGAACAGAATCATTCTCTATAAGGAACGAATGCTGGAAAGACAGAGCGAATGGAAAGCTCTGAAACAGATGATTCCAGCAGAAACTGAGCGGGCAGAGCAGCGGGAAAAAGCAATCCATGCGAAGGAACTGCTGGAGGCGAAAGGAAAAGAGGCGGAAAAAGCGCTGCTGGAAAAGATCGGAGAAAAAAAAGAAAAGCTGGAAGGAAAAGACGAAACACAGCTCCGAACAAATATTTCCGTATGGAGTGCAAAAAAAGAGCAGCTGGAACAGGCGCAGAAGAAAGCAAAAGAAGCATATGAAACAGTGAAAGAACGGCTTACCGAAGTGCGCGCGGCACTAGAGACGATCCGCTCTCTGGAAGAAAATGAGGAGACAGATCGGACACTTCCTTCCGAAACAGAGCTGCAGGAAAAAATAGCGGAGCTGACAGAACAGAAACAGCAGCTGGAACAGAAATACAACGAACAGTATCATGCGGCAAATACAAACCGTAAGACGTACGAAAATGTACAGAATCAGCAGAACCAGATGCAGGCATTGGAGGAAGAATACAAATGGGTGCGGGCGCTTTCGGATACGGCGTGCGGCGGCATGAGTCAGAAATTGAAAATCGAACTGGAAACGTACGTTCAAATGACGTATTTCGACCAGATTCTGCGAAAAGCCAACCTGCGTTTCATGACGATGAGTGATGGTCAGTATGAATTGAAGCGTCAGGAAGCCTCAGGAAAAAATCTGAAGGTCAAAACTGGTCTGGATCTGAATGTCATTGATCATTATAATGGAACGGAGCGCAGCGTGCGTACCCTCTCCGGCGGCGAAGCATTTCAGGCCTCCCTCTCTCTGGCCCTTGGCCTTTCCGATGAGATTCAGTCGCACGCAGGCGGAATCCAGCTCGATGCGATGTTTGTGGACGAGGGGTTTGGCTCTCTTGACGAGGAATCCCTGAATCAGGCTGTGAAAGCACTGGAGGGACTGGCCGGTGGAAACTGTATGGTTGGAATTATCTCCCATGTGCCGGAACTGAAAGAGCGAATTGAGAGAAAGATTGTCGTAATGAAAAGCAGAAGCGGCGACCGCGTAGGAAGCATGGCGGTTATTGAATAAGTGAAAATCCAGGAAATGAGTTTTTAAATTTCTTGTCAGAAGGCGGATGCAATGGTATAATAAGGTTCGTTGAGCCCGAAAGAACGGGCGCAGCACAGTATTTTACCTGACATCGGCCTTTTGTGCCGATTTGCAATAGAATGGAGGAAACCAATGAAAACTTCAGATTTTTACTATGATCTGCCAAAAGAACTGATTGCGCAGGATCCGCTCGAAGATCGCAGCGCCTCCCGCCTGATGCATCTGAATAAAGAAACCGGTGAATATGAGCATGGTCATTTCCGCGATATTCTGAAATATTTAAAACCGGGCGACTGCCTTGTGATCAACGATACCAAAGTAATTCCGGCGCGTCTCTACGGTTCGAAAGTCGGCACCGATGCAGCAATCGAAATCCTTCTGTTAAAAAGAAGAGAAAATGATATCTGGGAGACCCTCGTAAAACCGGGCAAAAAATGTAAGGTCGGCACGGTGATCTCCTTCGGCGACGGCATTCTGACCGGAGAGGTTGTAGATATTGTCGATGAGGGAAACCGTCTGATCCAGTTCCATTACGACGGCATTTTCGAGGAGATCCTCGACCAGCTTGGCGAGATGCCGCTGCCGCCGTATATCACACACAAACTGCAGGACAAGAACCGCTACCAGACGGTATACGCGAAACACGAGGGAAGCGCAGCCGCTCCGACCGCAGGACTGCACTTTACAAAAGAGCTTCTGCAGCAGGTACAGGATGCCGGTGTAAAGATCGCCCATGTAACCCTGCATGTCGGCCTTGGCACCTTCCGTCCGGTGAAAGTGGAGGATGTCACCCAGCATCACATGCACTCTGAGTTCTATGTGGTAGAAGAAGATCAGGCAAAACTGATCAACGATACGAAAGCAGCAGGCGGCCGTGTGATCGCAGTCGGAACAACGAGCTGCCGTACTCTGGAGTCGGCAACCGGCGAGGACGGCATTTTAAAAGCCGGAAGCGGCTGGACCGAGATCTTTATCTATCCGGGTTACCGCTTCAAGATGATCGACGGACTGATCACCAATTTCCATCTGCCGGAGTCCACACTGGTGATGCTGGTATCGGCACTGGCTGGAAAAGAGCATATTATGGCAGCTTATGAAGAGGCTGTAAGAGAAAAATACCGCTTTTTCTCCTTCGGCGATGCCATGATGATTGAATAAAAAATTCGTTTATGACAAAAATACGATGCTGAAAGAAAACGACCATATAGGAACACCCGTGAAGCCCTATATGGTCGTTTTTTTCTCTGCGAATCTTCTAAATCTTTCTTTTTCCCTGCCGAAAAACAGAAGATTTTATTAAGGTTTCTGAAAACGAGCGGAACTGGGTTGTGTCAGGGAATGTTTTTGCGTATACTGATACGTGTTTGAGACAAGGGAGGACGGATTTTGAAGAGAGACGAGAGAAGAAAGTTTCCATACTATGGTATCCTGCCGCTAATTCTGACGCTGACAGCGAATTTTATCGCTTATTTTGGAACGCGGCCGTTCACCAGTTCGTGGAAACATTACAATATAGAAACGGTGCTGGATCAGCAGATCCCGGTGATCCCGTGGACGATCGTGATTTATTTTGGCTGTTATCTGGTCTGGATTGTAAATTATCTGATTGCCGCAAGCAGAGAGAAAGAATTTGTCTGGCGGTTCTTTGCAGCAGATGTTCTGGCGCGGCTTGTCTGTATGGCATTTTATCTGCTGCTGCCGACAACGAACGTAAGGCCGTCGATCCCGGAACAGGGATTCTGGAATCAGATGCTTGCCTTGCTCTACCAGATGGATGCGGCGGACAATTTGTTCCCATCGATTCACTGCCTGAACAGCTGGTTCTGCTATATCGCAGTCCGCGGAAGACGGGAGATTCCGCGCTGGTATCAGCGGTTCTCTTTCTGGGCGGCACTTGCCGTGTTTGTCTCTACGCTGACAACAAAGCAGCATGTGATTGCAGATGTGATTGGCGGAGCGCTTCTGGCAGAAGTGACGTGGCAGATCGCGGGACGCACGCATCTTGGTGCATGGTATGGCATGATATTGGAACGAAGGAGGTGGAAACGCCGTGCAGAGTAAGAAAAAAATGATCGTGAATACTGTTTTTCTCGTTGTGATTTTTGCGTTGACGATATACGGTGTTTTCCACGGCGAAGACCTTGGCGCAATGATGGAAGCAATGCGGCGAGCAGATGTGCGGTGGCTGTTGCCGGGACTGTTCTGTGTCGTGTTTTTTATCTGGGGAGAATCGATCATCATCTGGTACATGATGCATTCCTTCCAGATTCCGGTGAAGAGGCGGACATGTTTTCTGTTTTCTTCCGTCGGATTCTTTTTCAGCTGTATCACACCGTCCGCAAGCGGCGGCCAGCCGATGCAGCTCTACTATATGAAAAAGGAGAAAATATCTCTTCCGGTATCAACGGTAATTCTGATGATCGTCACGATCACTTACAAAGCGGTGCTGGTCGTGGTGGGACTTGGGCTTGTTCTGTTCGGACAGGGCTTCCTGCACCGGTATCTGACGGAAATCCTTCCGGTTTTCTATCTGGGAATCGGTCTGAATGTCTTCTGTGTCACAGCCATGCTCATTCTGGTTTTTCATCCGGCGCTTGCGCGGACAATTCTGGTTTTGGGACTGAAAATCGTGGAAAAACTGCATTTGATGAAACGAAAAGAAAGCCGCCTGAAAAAACTGGAAGCTTCCATGGAAGTCTACCAGAATACGGCAGCGTATCTTGGCACCCACAAAATGGTGCTGGTCAATGTCCTTGCGATTACCTTTGCACAGAGGTTTGCTTTGTTTGCAGCAACATGGTTTGTATACCGCGCCTTCCATTTATCAGGCGTTTCCTTTATTGCCATTGTGCTGCTGCAGGCGGTCATTTCCGTATCGGTTGACATGCTGCCGCTTCCGGGAGGAATGGGAATCAGCGAGACACTGTTCCTGAAAATTTTCCCGCCGGTCTTTGGAAGCACGCTGCTTCTTCCGGCAATGGTGCTTTCCAGAGGGCTCGGCTACTACGGGGAACTGCTGGTGAGTGCAGTCTTTACCATCGTCGCACAGCTTACGATCGGGAATACGAAAAGAGAAAAAAGAGGGGGAACTACATATGATAGGGTTCTATGATTATACCGTAATATTAACATATATCAGCTTTGCATCGTCCATCAGCGGCATTTTTCTTGCAACGCGGGGGCACTTTAACTGGGCGATTTTTTGTCTTGCTTTTTCCGGACTGTGCGATATGTTCGATGGAAAAATTGCGCGGACGAAGAAAAACAGGACAGAAGATGAAAAGCGGTTCGGCATTCAGATCGATTCGCTCTGCGATGTGGTCTGTTTCGGTGTCTTTCCGATCGTGCTCTGCTATGAGCTTGGCATGACACATTTTTACAGCATTCCGATTCTTATTTTCTACGGTCTTGCGGGCGTGATCCGTCTGGGATATTTTAACGTAATGGAAGAGAAGCGTCAGAATGAAACTTCGGAGAACCGGAAATATTACCAGGGACTGCCGATTACCTCGATGTCAGTGGCTCTGCCGCTGCTGTTCGTCTTTGCGCCGCTCTGCCGCGGATACTTTCTAATCTGGCTGCATCTGCTGGTGCTGGCGGTCGGTGTTCTGTTTATCACGGATTTCCGCTTCCGCAAGCCGACGAATAAAGAGCTTGCTGTGCTGGTAGCGGTCGTTGGAGTGGCTGTGCTCCGCGGACTTCTGATCTGGAAGGGAGGAAGAACGATTTGAGACTCTGCGCTTATCCTTACCGAAAACAGGGGAAAAATTATCCAAAGCTTGATCTGATCCGCGAGGAAAATGATCTGCAGGACCGTTTTCTACACATGATGTACAGCCATGCCGCCGGAAGAGCCGCGATGCAGCCGCTGGTTCAGTCATTTGTATCTCGTGCGGCAGGCTGCTTTCTGGACAGCCGCTTATCGGTGCCGCTGGTTGCACTGTTTGTAAAGAAAAATCATATTTCACTGAAGGAATGTACCGCAAAGCAGTTTATCTCGTTCAATGATTTCTTTGTGCGGAAGCTGAAAATGGATGCACGTCCGTTTTCCAATGCGCCGCAGGATTTTATCAGCCCGTGTGATGCGCGGCTTACGGTTTATCCGATTCATGAGAACGGGAAGTTTGAGATCAAGAACACAGAATATACGCTGGAACAGCTTCTGCGCGACAGGAAGCTGGCAAAACGGTATGAGGGCGGAACGTTATTTCTGTTTCGGCTTTCCGTGGACGATTATCACCGGTATCTCTTTGTGGATGACGGCGTCTGTTCGACGGAACGGCGGATTGAGGGTGTGCTCCACACGGTCAATCCGGCGGCGAATGATTTTTGCCCGATCTATAAAGAAAATACGAGAACCTACACGCTGCTGCAGTCCGCAAATTTCGGCACACTGCTGCAGATGGAGGTCGGCGCGATGATGGTCGGAAAGATTGTCAATGAAAATGCCGGAGCGGCGAGACGTGTACAGCGCGGCGAAGAGAAAGGCTATTTTGCCTTCGGTGGTTCGACAGTGATCGTTCTGGCACAGAAGGGAAGCGCAGTGCCGGAAAAACGGATCTGGAATTATTCGCGGCTTGGAATCGAAACGCGGGTACGGCAGGGAGAAACGGTTGGAACGGCCGGAAGAACAGGGTAAAAGCAAAAAAATGGATTGTGAGGAAATGATCTTCACAATCCATTTTTGTTTAAACGTTTTTTATGCCTGCAGCCGTGCCAGATCCTGGTAGAATGTCGGATACGAGATATCCACACAGCCGGCGCGCAGGATTTCCGTCGGTGTCTCTGCGGCAAGCGAAGCGATTGCAAACGACATCGCAATGCGGTGGTCGAGGCGGCTGTCGATTTGGGCGCCGTGGAACGGTTTTCCGCCCTCAATGATCATGCCGTCGTCCGTGCCTTCCAGGGAAACACCCATCGCGGTGAGTTCGTTTACCATGATATCAAGACGGTTCGATTCTTTGACTTTCAGCTCCTCCGCATTCCGGATCACGGTTGTACCGTTCGCTGTGGCGGCAAGAACCGCGATGATCGGGATTTCATCGATCAGGGTCGGGATCAGTTCGCCCTCGATGACAGTGCCGGAAAGAGACGGCGTATAGCGCACGAGAAGGTCTGCAACCGGTTCTCCGCCGGAGTTCTGCTCATTCAGAAGTGTGATGTCAGCACCCATGGCGCGGCAGACGCGGAGCATACCGTCGCGGGTCGGGTTGATGCCGACATTTTTCAGGAGCACCTCAGAGCCTGGAACTATCAGCGCGGCGGCGATGAAGTAGGCGGCGGAGGAAATATCTCCCGGCACACGGACGAGATTTCCATGGAGATCCGGGTCCGGCAGAACCGATGCGGTCAGCCCTTCGGAGGCAACGTCGGCGCCGAAGAATTTCAGCATCAGCTCCGTATGGTTTCTGGAAAGAGCCGGTTCGGTAACGCTTGTTTTTCCGTCAGCATACAGTCCGGCAAGCAGGACACACGATTTGACCTGTGCGGATGCGACCGGCGAAAGATAGGAGATGGCGTGGAGCGGATGGCCGTTGATCGCAAGCGGCGCACAGCCGTTTTCCGGAATACTGCGGATGGAAGCGCTCATCTGGGTCAGCGGATTGATGATGCGTCCCATCGGCCGTTTTTGAATAGAGGCGTCACCGGTCAGTGTACTGGAAAAGTTCTGGCCGGCAAGAATGCCGGAGATCAGGCGTGTCGTTGTTCCGCTGTTTCCGCAGTCGAGAACGGCGGACGGAGCCGAAAGCCCGTGCAGACCTTTTCCATGAACGAGGATGCGCTCCGGCGTGTTCTTGATCTCAATGCCCATACTGCGGAAGCAGGAGATGGTGGAGAGACAGTCGGCACCCTGTAAAAAGTTTGTGACTTCTGTGGTTCCCTCTGAAATGGCACCGAACATGACGGCGCGGTGGGAAATGGATTTATCGCCCGGCACGGAGATTTCTCCGCGCAGAGGACGTACTGCTTTCTGGAACTGCATAACGTAACTTCCTCCTGTCAAGATATACGCGCTTTTAATTGCGGATATGAATGGTATAGCCATGGTCTTTTAAGACCTTCCGGGCAAGAATGCCTGCCTGCTCTTCATAAAATTCAATGCGGAGAGCACCCTCTTCGAACTCGCGGTTATGCGTAATGCCGATATTTTTAATACTGATCTGGTTGATGGCAAGAATTGTTGTAACGGCTGCGATTCCGCCGGCTTCATCGAGCAGGTCGCAGTAAACGACGTATTCTTTCTTTGTCGGTCCATAGGAAGAATCTTCCATGGAATTCCGGTATTCGCGGGAACTCTCAAACATATTGTAGAGCTCGTGGCCTTTTTTGTTGTCAACCAGGTATTTTGCCTGGACGAGAAGGCGGATATAGGAATCCAGCACATTCGAGAGCTGCTTCTGGTTTGAGAGACAGATCTGCTGCCATACCTCCGGGGAGGAGGAAGCGATGCGGGTGATGTCCTTGAAGCCGCCTGCAGCAACGGTTTTCATCTGCTCTTCCGGTGTGTCCAGGGATGCGAGTGCATTGACCAGGGTAGCGGCAACGATATGCGGCAGATGACTGACACCTGCGGTGATGTAGTCGTGCTCTTCGTATGTTAAAACCATCGGGATCGCCTTTAAGGACTGGACAAGATCAACGAAAGCGGAAACTGTCGCGATCTCAACATCTGGTCCGGGTGTAATCATATAGTAAGCATTTTCCAGCAGGTAATCGGTGGCGCTGGAATATCCCGTCTTTTCGGAGCCTGCCATCGGATGGCCGCCGATAAACTGGTGCGTCATGCCGAGGGTCTCAACCGCCTGATGGATTTCTCCTTTTACACTTCCGACGTCTGTGATGATACAGCCCGGTTTTGCGATGCCTTTCACGAACGGAAGATAGGAGATGTTGGTGCTGACAGGAGCACATAAGAAGATATAGTCACAGTCGGCAAAGCGGTCGTCCCGTTCTTCCAGCGCGATATCAATCACGCCTTCCTGAATTGCCTCTTCGATCGTCGCTTTGGTGCGGCAGTAGGCCATCAGTTTATACTCCGGGTGAACCTTTCTGAGGGTTTTTGCAATGGAGCCGCCGATGAGGCCAAGGCCGATAAAGCCGATACAGATTTTTTCGGATGTATCACACATAATTCAAGTAGTCCTTTCTGACAATTTTCGTAGGTAAATCGTATAAAAGACATTGTAAAGCATCTGAAATCAAATGTCAAAGATTTCTTGCTTTAAAGCGACAAAGCATTTTTGAAAGGCAGCAATTTTGCTTGTTTTGCAAAATCCGGCAGATTCCACAGAAAAGCCAGACAGAAAAGCGGAAGAAAGACAGAATAACCAGCTAAAATACATATAAAATTTAAAAATTCAGAAATATATTGTGAAATATGAATAATATACTTGCAAAAAAGCAAAAACTTTAGTAGAATAGTGACTATGATAAGAGGAACGGAAGACGTGAATCTTGATAAAAAGCAGAAAGGCGAATAAGAGCGGCCTTGCAATCTGCAAATTTACTTACATGGGAGGTATTACATATGGACGTTTTTAGAACTGACCGAATCAGAAATGTGGTGCTGCTGGGGCACAGCGGCTCCGGAAAGACAAGTCTGACCGAAGCTATGGCTTATCTTTCCGGTATGACAAACCGTCTCGGAAAAGTGACAGACGGAAATACCGTCAGCGATTTTGACAAAGAAGAAATCAAGCGCAAATGCTCTATTTCCACAACGCTTGTCCCGGTCGTATGGGGAAAAAATAAGATCAATGTTCTGGATACTCCTGGAATGTTTGATTTCGTAGGAGAAGCACAGGAAGCCGCTTCCGCAGCAGATGCCGCTGTAATCGTGGTATCCGGAAAGGCCGGCGTGCAGGTCGGAACCCAGAAAGCATGGGAACTCTGCGAGAAATACAATCTTCCGCGTATGATCTTTGTAACGGAAATGGATCAGGACGATGTCAGCTACCGAGAAGTCGTTGAGCAGCTCACCGAACTGTACGGAAAACGAATCGCACCGCTTCATATGCCTCTGCGTGAAAACGGTAAATTTGTAGGATATATCAATATTGTAAAGAACAAAGGCCGCAGATATATCGAAAAAGATAAAAAAGAAGAATGCCCGATTCCGGATTACTCCGTAGAATATCTGGAGAAGTACCGTGAAACCCTGATGGAATCCGTGGCAGAAACAAGTGAAGAGTTTATGGACCGCTACTTTGGCGGAGAAGAGTTCTCGGTAGCAGAGATTTCCGCAGCGCTTGCCATGAACGTAGGAGACGGCACCATCGTTCCGGTATGCATGGGATCTCCGGTGAACCTGCAGGGCGTATCGAACCTTCTGGATGATATCTGCGGATACTTCCCGGATCCGTCCACCCGTCCGTGTGCCGGCATCAATCTCAATACGAACGAAATTTTCGAGGCAAATTACGACTTTGCGAAACCGAAGAGCGCGACCATTTTCAAGACGATCGTGGATCCGTTCCTTGGAAAATATTCAATGATTAAGGTTTGCTCCGGCGTTATTAAAAGCGATGATGTGCTCTATAATGTAGATCAGGAATCCGAAGAAAAACTGAGCAAGCTGTACGTGCTCGAAGGCTCCAAGCCGATCGAAGTACCGGAGCTTCATGCAGGAGATATCGGTGCCATCGCAAAACTCGGCGATGCAAGAACCGGCGATTCCCTTGCGACAAAGAACAATCAGGTCCGCTACGGAAAACCGGATGTTTCGACTCCGTACACCGCAAAACGATATAAACCGAAGAACAAAGCCGATGTAGATAAGATCTCCCAGGCCTTTGCCAAGATGATGCAGGAAGACCTGACTATGAAGGCAGTCAATGATTCTGCAAACCATCAGACATTGCTGTACGGCATGGGCGACCAGCACATCGATATTATCGTCAGCAAGCTGCTGGAGCGCTACAAAGTAGAAGTAGAGCTGTCCCGTCCGAAGGTAGCCTTCCGCGAGACGATCCGCAAAAATTCGGATGTAGAAGCAAAATACAAAAAACAGTCCGGCGGCCACGGCCAGTACGGTCATGTAAAAATGCGCTTCTCCGCTTCCGGAGATCTCGAGAAACCATACGTTTTCGAGCAGGAAGTTGTCGGCGGCGCCGTTCCGAAGAACTACTTCCCGGCTGTTGAAAAAGGTATCCAGGAAGCCGTACAGAAAGGCCCTCTGGCTGCTTATCCGGTAGTCGGCGTCAAAGCCGTTCTGTATGATGGTTCTTATCATCCGGTAGACTCCTCCGAGATGGCATTCAAGACCGCAGCGATCCAGGCGTTCAAGAAAGGCTTTATGGAAGCATCCCCGGTTCTCCTTGAGCCGATCGTTTCGATGAAGATCACGGTAGACGATAAATACACCGGCGATATCATGGGCGATCTCAACAAACGCCGTGGCCGTGTGCTCGGCATGAACCCGGATCACAAGGGCCATACGATTATCGAGGCTGATGTTCCGGAACTTGAGATCTACGGATACGGCACAACACTCCGCTCCATGACAGGCGGAAGCGGTGATTTCTCCTATGAGTTTGCGAGATATGAGCAGGCTCCGTCCGATATCCAGGCAAAAGAGATTGAGGCAAGAGCTTCGAAGGTTGAAAAAGCAGAAGAATAAAGCTTTATAAAATAGTGTGATAAAACAGAGAAAATCCGGTTTCGGGAGCAGAATTCGCCCGGAAACCGGATTTTTCTGCGGTTTTTGAAGAAAAACGGAGGATATAGGAAAAAATAAATTGTAAAAACAGGGAAAGAGTGATAGAATACAGCTATATGTTCAAATGCGCATGCTGTCCTATGCGGCGGTGTGAGAAAAAAGAACTTTGAACTTGAACATGCAGGAGGTTACCTATGAGTAAAAGATATGAGCCACAGGACATTGAAAAAAAGTGGCAGAAGATCTGGCAGGATGAAAAAGCCTTTGCCGCCACAGATGATTATACAAAACCGAAATACTACGCACTCGTTGAGTTTCCGTATCCGTCAGGACAGGGACTTCACGTAGGCCATCCGCGTCCGTACACTGCACTGGACATCGTAGCCAGAAAGCGCAGAATGCAGGGTTACAACGTTCTGTATCCGATGGGCTGGGATGCATTTGGTCTTCCAACGGAGAACTATGCGATCAAAAACCACATTCATCCGAAGATCGTTACCAAAAACAACGTACATCACTTCAAAGACCAGCTTCAGTCTCTTGGATATTCCTTCGACTGGGACAGAGAGATCAACACGACGGATCCGGAATACTATCACTGGACCCAGTGGATTTTCCTGAAACTTTTCAAAGCCGGACTGGCATATAAAAAAGAAATGCCGATCAACTGGTGTACTTCCTGTAAGGTAGGTCTTGCAAACGAGGAAGTTGTAAACGGCGTGTGCGAGCGCTGCGGAAGCCCGGTTGTCCGCAAAGTAAAGAGCGAGTGGATGCTGAAGATCACCGAGTATGCAGACAAGCTGATCGACGGTCTGGACGGCGTTGACTATATTGAGCGTGTCAAAACTTCCCAGAAAAACTGGATCGGACGTTCCCACGGAGCAGAGGTTGATTTCTCCCTGAAAGATAAACCGGAGAAGCTGACTATCTATACCACACGCCCGGATACCCTGTTCGGTGTTACGTACATGGTACTCTCCCCGGAGCATCCGTACATCGACCAGTACAAAGATGAGATCAAGAACTGGGATGAGGTCTGCGCATACCGTGAGATGGCAGCCAGAAAATCCGATTTCGAGCGTTCCGAGCTTGCAAAAGACAAGACCGGTGTCATGATCGACGGACTTTCCGCAGTCAACCCGGTTAATGGAAAAGAGATCCCGATCTGGATTTCCGATTATGTACTGATGAGCTACGGCACCGGCGCCATCATGGCAGTACCGGCACACGATGAGCGTGACTGGGAGTTCGCAAAGAAATTCAACATGCCGATCATCGAGGTTGTTGCAGGCGGCGACGTACAGAACGAAGTTTACACCGACGTTGCAGAGGGAACTCTTGTCAACTCCGGTTTCCTGAACGGACTTTCCGTTGCGGAAGCAAAAAAGAAAATTCTTGAGTGGCTCGAAGAGAACCACGTTGGAAAAGCAAAAACAAACTATAAGCTGCGTGACTGGGTATTCTCCCGTCAGCGTTACTGGGGTGAGCCGATTCCGATCGTACACTGCGACAAATGCGGTTACGTTCCGGTTCCGGAAGAATCCCTTCCGCTGGAGCTGCCGGATGTAGAGAGCTACATGCCGACCGATAACGGCGAGTCTCCGCTGGCTGCCATGACAGACTGGGTCAACACCACCTGCCCGTGCTGCGGAGGACCTGCAAAACGTGAGACCGATACCATGCCGCAGTGGGCTGGTTCTTCCTGGTATTACATCCGCTATACCGATCCGAAGAACAAAGAGGCTCTGGCAAGCAAAGAAGCTATGAAATACTGGCTGCCGGTTGACTGGTACAACGGAGGAATGGAGCACACCACCCTTCACCTTCTGTATTCCCGTTTCTGGCATAAATTCCTGTACGATCAGGGCGTAGTTACCTGCCCGGAACCGTATCAGAAACGTACTTCCCACGGAATGATCCTCGGCGAGAACGGCGAGAAGATGAGTAAATCCCGTGGAAACGTTGTCAACCCGGATGATATCGTAGCTGAGTTCGGTGCAGATACCCTGCGTACGTACGAGATGTTCATCGGTGCCTTCGACTTAAGTGCATCCTGGTCTCAGGAAGGCGTAAAAGGATGCCGTCGTTTCCTCGAGCGTGTATGGAAACTGCAGGACAGCCTGGTAGACGGAGATTCCTACTCCAAAGAGCTGGAGTCCAAAATGCACCAGACCATCAAGAAAGTATCCAGCGACTATGAGTCCCTGAAATACAACACAGCGATCGCAGCCATGATGACCCTGGTCAACGAGTTCTACAAAGCCGGAAAAGTAACGAGAAAAGAGTTCGAAACCCTTCTGATCCTGCTGAATCCGGTTGCACCGCATATGACCGAGGAACTGTGGGCAGACCTTGGATACGAAGGCCGTCTGTATCAGACCGCATGGCCGGAGTTTGACGAGGAGAAGACGGTAGAGGCAGTAGCCGAGATCGCTGTTCAGATCAACGGTAAAATGCGCGGAACGATCAAAATCGCCAAAGATGCAGATAAAGAGACCGCAATCGCCGCTGCAAAAGAGGCAGTTGCAGACAAACTGACCGGAAACATCGTAAAAGAAATTTACGTACCGGGAAGAATTGTGAATATCGTTCAGAAATAATAATTATGTAAGCTGAAGAAAGGAGGCTGATTCTTGGAAAAAGAGTCAGTCTCCTTTTGCATAAATATTGCTGTTTAGCAAGGAGGGATACAAAATGGATCTTAAAACAATCAGACAGGAAGCGCGTGCCGTCGCAGAGGAGCTGATTACGACGGCGCAGATGAAACCGGGACAGACTCTGGTAGTGGGATGTTCTTCGAGTGAAATTCACAACAGTAAGCTTGGAACGGATTCCAGCCAGGAGATCGGGCAGGCGGTGTTTGAGGCGCTGTATGCGTGTACGAAGGAGCATGGGCTGTATCTGGCGGCGCAGTGCTGTGAGCATCTGAACCGCGCGGTTGTTCTGGAGCGTGCGGCGGCAGAAAAATACGGTTACGAGCCGGTCTGCGCGGTACCGTGGCTGCATGGCGGCGGATCGTTTGCGATGGCGGCATACTATGGATTGGAGGACGCTGTCACCGTAGAGCGTGTGCAGGCGCATGCAGGTATTGATATCGGTGATGTGCTGATCGGCATGCAGCTGAAGGCAGTAGCCGTTCCGGTCCGGGTATCGCAGAAAACGATCGGAGATGCGCACGTTGTCTGCGCGCGGACAAGACCGAAATACATCGGCGGCGAGCGGACGCATTACGCGGAAGATCCGGAGATGAGAAAGTAAGAAACTGTGATTGGTAAATCAAAAAATGCCGTACAGGCGGAGAAAAATTTCCAACGCTGTACGGCATTTTTGATGTTTGGTTTTACGTTTTATTTCGCTTTTCTCGCTTCCCGTTTTCGCAGGAAGAAAATTTTCTGCTTCCGGTAAAAAGAGGAAATGGAATCCACGAGGATGCTCAAATATCGCAGAACCGGCTCTGTTGCGACAGAGAATACGACCAGCAGCATGATACATTTTCTGGACATATCAGAAATGGCGAACAGCTGGTTCAGATAGGTACTGCAGAAAATGAAGGCAATAATCGAGCCGATCAGGATCGTCCAGCGCATCCAGTTGAGCGGCTTGCTGATCCGGTAGAGAATCATAAAACCGACAATGGCGAGCAGTACGGTAGCAGCGGTCGAAATATCTTCCGAGCCGACCGCAAATTCCTGGCCGAAGACAACGAGTGTTGCGACCATCAAAAAGTCGGTCAGCGCCGCAGGCAGGGCCCGTGTCAGAATGTTCGTGATAAAGTGGCCCGCGATCCGGTTTTTGTTCGGCATTAGCGAGAGCAGGAAGCCTGGAATACCGATCGTAAACATACTGATCAGCGAGATCTGGGACGGCTCCAGCGGATACGTCACCATCGAGATCAGTGAGAAGATGGACAGCAGGAACGAGAAAATGTTCTTTACCAGGAACAGCGTTCCCGAGCGCTGCAGGTTGTTGACAACGCGGCGGCCTTCCAGTACGACAGAAGGCATCTTCGAAAAGTCGTTGTCCAGCAGAACGAGCTGTGCAGCCTGTGCGGCAGCGTCACTTCCGGATGCCATCGCAACGGAGCAGTCGGCATCCTTTAATGCGAGCACATCGTTGACACCATCGCCGGTCATCGCAACGGTCTTGCCGTTTTTCTTTAAAGCCTGGACAAACTGGCGTTTTTGGTCTGGTGTGACACGGCCGAACACGGTGTATTTCAGGATTGCTTCTTCGAGCTCTTCCGGTGTCTTTAGAGTGGAAGCATCAATATAATCCTCTGCGTGTGCAATCCCTGCCTGGCGGGCAACCTCAGATACCGTTACCGGAGTATCACCGGAGATGACCTTGACATGGACACCCTGATCTTCGAAGTAGCGGAACGTTTCCGGTGCTTCTTTTCGGATCGGATTGGAGAGAAGCACGTAGCCAAGCGGCGTGACACGGCCGGAGAGTGCTTTTCCATCCGGTACAGTTTCGGATGTGCCGAAGACGAGGAGACGGAATCCCTTTGAGGTATACGCTTCAATTTCACTCTGATAGCGTGCAAAATCATCGCGGAGAACGAACTCCGGGGCACCGAGCACGTAGGAGACATCCGAAAATGTCACACTGGAATACTTGAATTCCGAGGAGAACGAAGTCATCGAAACGGCAGTTCTGCCGTTGTTGTCTTTAAAATATTCTTTCAGTGCCGCCATAGTAATGTTGTCGTTTGACATGGCAGATGCGAAATCACCGACCGCAAGGGAAAGCTCTTCTTTCTGCGGTGCGGGAGCATTTTCGCCGGATTCTGTATCAGGGACTGAACTGGAGCCGACCAGAATCAGGTCATGTACTTTCATATTTGTCTCGGTGATGGTTCCCGTCTTATCGACACAGAGCACGTTGACGCGAGCCAGCGTCTCGATACATTTCATATCATGCACGAGAACCTTCTGCGAAGCCAGACGCATAACGCTGACTGCAAGGGCAACGCTCGCAAGCAGGTAAAGACCTTCTGGGATCATGCCGAGCACGGCGGCCACCATCGAGGTAATGCTCTCACGGAACGCTTCGTGGGAGACGAAAAACTGCTGGCCGAAGAGCAGAAGACCGATCGGAATGATCAGAATGCCGACAACCTTTACCAGCTTGTTGAGGGAGCGGATCATCTCGGACTGTTCGCCCTCTTTCATGGCCTTTGCCTCGAGGGTCAGACGGGAAATGTAGGAATCTTCACCGACCTGGGTCAGACGGCTCTTGCAGCTTCCAGAGACGATAAAACTTCCGGACATCAGCTCGTCGCCCGGGCGCTTGGTAATCTCATCGGATTCACCGGTAAGCAGCGATTCGTTGACCTGTACCTCACCTTCAAGCACGACGGCATCAGCGCAGATCTGTTTTCCTGCGGTAAATACAACAATATCATCGAGTACGAGATCCTCCGCGGCGAGTGTTACCTCAGCACCGTCACGGATCGCAGTAGCCTTCGGCGCGTTTAAAACAGACAGCTTTTCCAGCGTCTTTTTCGCCTTGATTTCCTGTACAATGCCGATCAGCGTGTTCGCGATGATGACCGGCAGAAACGTAAGATCCCGGAACGAACCGGCAAGGATCAGAAAGATGGCAATAATCAGAAAAATCAGGTTGAAATACGTACAGACATTGCTCTTTACGATCTCGGCCGTTGTCTTGGACGGAGGTTCCACCGCGCAGTTGGTCCAGCCGTTCTCGCGGTACTCGACAACCTGCTCGGCGGAAAGGCCTTTGGAAGGGTCTGCCTCATAGCGCGTCGTTGGAACACGGCGGTGAATGATTTCGGGAATTGTTTTGTTCATAACAGTTATATTCCTCTCCGGCTGTCCTGATAAAGAAGAGACAGCCTCACTGTGGTTTGGTTGAAAAAGATCACGTCTGGAATCTTTTTCCATACTAAGAAGTATACCATAGAGCATCGAAAAAGAAATGAAGGAAGTATTAAATTTTACGAAAAAAAGACTTTTCGCAAAGAGGAACAGATAGGAATGTGCGAAAAGTCTTTTGTATTCTGAATTCAGTCCTGTATTTCCTGAAGATTGCGGATGTTCGGCTCCGCCATCATGGAGTAATTGGTGTAATAAACAACGAAACCCGGTTTGCTTCCGTTTGGTTTGCGCAGGTTTTTCTTTAAGGTGTAGTCGATTTCCACCTTCGGTGCCTGTCTGCCTTTCGAGTAATAGGCGGCGAGAGCAGCGGCCTCTTCGTAGACGGAATCCGGCAGCTCTTTACCGTTCGTCTTTACGATGACATGGCTGCCCGGCTGGCCTTTCGCGTGGAACCACCAGTCGTTGCCGGAGGCGAATTTAAACGAAAGTTCCTCGTTCTGGAAGTTGTTCTTGCCGACATAAATGTCAAAGCCCTCGGAAGAGCGGTAGTGGAACGGATGGGAGGTGATTTTCTGCTTTTTCCCTGTCGGTCCCTTGCGGCGGATGTAGCCGTACTCGATCAGCTCTTCTTTTAACTGCACCAGATCCGCCTCATCGAGCGCAATATCAAGCGCCGTGCTGATGGATTCGAGATGGTCGATTTCCTCTTTCGTCTCGACAAGAAGTTCTTCGAGTGCCTCACGGGTCCGCTTCAGCTTTCCGTAGCGGTCGAAGTATTTTTTCGCATTTTCGCCGGCAGAGAGCGTTCCGTCGAGCGGAATCGTGATTTCCTCGCCGTTATAGTAATTGACGGCTTTCAGCGAAGTATCGCCCGGCTGGCAGCTGTAGCCGTACGTATTTAAAAGCTCACCGTAAATCCGGTATTTTTCCCGCTTGTCGGTGTCTTTTAACTGTTTCTGCTGCAGGTCGTATTTTTTGACATTCCGTTCGAGTGCGGTATTGACGACACGGCGCAGATCGGAAGATTTCTGACGGATGCGGGTGATGCGGTTTTTCATGGCATAGTATGTTTCCAGTACACCGGAGATCGAATCGTATGTTTCCTCCCGCAAATCCTGATACTGCGTCAGTTTCAGTGCGGAAAATTCTTTCGGCTCATCGCCCTGGTATACGATGTTCGGCGTAAATGCGCCGTTTTTGATATCCTCAATCAGATAAGAGAAGGTGCGGAACAGATGAAGCTTTGCATTTTCTTCGAGTGCATTGACCGCAAATCCGCCGTCGATGCCGGCGCGGCAGCAGACTTCCTCCGCCATCAGCGGGCTGAAGCCGGTAAGGGAAGTGTAGATTGCCTTTGCGGCAGCCATTGGTTTCGTGCAGACGAAATCGAAAAATTCTTCTTCTGTGATCGTGAGCGGATCTTTCTTATCCTGCGTGTGCGGAATGAACCAGGTGCGGCCCGGAAGAACCTCACGGACAGAACTCATGTTGACGGAAATATGTTTGATACTGTCAAGGATCGTATTGTCCTCCTGACAGAAGATCAGGTTGCTGTGTTTTCCCATGATCTCCACAATCAGCTTCTTGCGGCAGATATCGCCGAGTTCGTTCAAATGCTCGAGCTCAAAAATAAGAATACGCTCGAGTCCCGGCTGGGTAACGGAGAGAATGCGGGCGCTGCCGATGTGTTTGCGGAGCAGCATACAGAAATTCGGTGCGGTCATCGGGCCGGGCTTATTGTTGTCCGTCAGGTAGATCAGCGGAAGCGAAGCACTTGCCGAGAGGAGAAGACGGTAAACGGTACGGTTGTTTTTTATTGTAATCATCAGCTCGTCGTTTTCCGGCTGTGCGATCTTGTTGATCTTTCCGCCGACGATGGTCTGATTCAGTTCCTGTGCAATATTTGCAATGGTAATTCCATCAAAAGCCATAGAAAATATCTCCTTTGTTTGAAATTCTGGTATTTTCATTATAATACAGAAAAAAAGATTTGACTAGGCTTTCTGAATGAATTATAATAAATCTGTATGGGTAGATGTATTTTCTGAAAAAGACTTCAGAAGGTACAGGAAAGGACGGATTGTGGCAAAACTGATCAACATCGGATTCGGCAATGTCGTAAATTCGGATAAAATAATAGCAGTGGTGAGTCCCGAGGCGGCACCCGTCAAGCGTATGGTGCAGCGTGCAAAGGAAAGCAACCGCATCATCGATGCGACGCAGGGAAGACGCACGAAAGCAGTGCTCATCACCGGAGAAGAATTTATCATCCTTTCGGCTTTGCAGCCGGAAACGATCAGCCGCAGATTCAACGGCGGCTGGGAAACAGAAAAAGAGCGAGGGGAATCTGAAAATGAGTAGAGGAATACTTACTGTAGTATCCGGTTTTTCCGGAGCAGGAAAAGGAACACTGATGAAACGCCTGATGGAGGAGTACGACAACTATGCGCTGTCCATCTCCGTCACCACAAGAGACCCGCGTCCGGGCGAGGAAGACGGCGTATCGTACTTTTTCCGTACAGAAGAAGAGTTTGACCGCATGGTAGAAGAGGATGCCTTCCTCGAGTATGCGCGTTACGTAAAACATTCCTACGGAACGCCGAAGGCATACGTAGAGGAGCAGCTGGATGCCGGAAAAGATGTTCTGCTTGAGATTGAAATCCAGGGAGCACTTCAGGTCAAGGAAAAACGTCCGGACACCCTTCTTGTGTTCATCACACCGCCGACCGCCGAGGAGCTGGAACGACGCCTCCGGGGACGCGGAACGGAAACAGAAGAAGTCATCAAAGGCAGAATGGAGCGTGCAAAAGAGGAAGCACAGGGCATGGACCAGTACGATTATGTCCTGATCAACGACGACCTCGAAACCTGCGTAAAACAGATGCATGAGACCATTCAGAGCCAGCATTTCATGAGCAGCAACCAGAAAGACTTTATCGAACAGATGAAAAAAAGTCTGGAAAAATAGAAAGGAGCATTTATTATGATTCATCCATCTTATCAGGAACTGATTGCAACTATTAACGAGGGCCAGGATCTGGACGAGGCACCGGTTGTCAGCAGCCGTTACTCTCTGGTACTTGCAACAAGCAAACGTGCAAGACAGATCATCGGCGGAGCTGAACCGCTTGTAAAAGTGAAAAAAGGCATGAAACCGCTTTCCATCGCCGTAGAGGAGATGTACAAAGGAGAGGTTACAATCCTTCCGGAATCTGAAGTTGAAGCGGAAGAGGAAACAAAAGAGGAGCCAGTAATTGAATAATATGAAAATTCTGTTTATTTCCCTTGGATGCGATAAAAACCTGGTAGATTCCGAGCATATGCTGGGTCTTCTGGTAGAGCATGGCTTCGAGATCACCGATTCCGAGGAAGATGCAGAGGTTATCGTGATAAACACATGCTGCTTTATCCACGACGCCAAAGAAGAAAGCATTCAAAATATTCTTGAAATGGCGAAGTACCGTACAGCGGGAAGCTGTAAGGTTCTTCTGGTAACGGGCTGTATGGCAGAGCGCTACCGCGATGAAATCATTGAGGAGATTCCGGAGGTTGACGCCGTACTTGGAACGAACAGCTATGACAAAATCCTGGATGCCATTCAGGATGTCCTCGGCGGCGACCGCTTCCAGGAGTATGCCGATCTGAAAGGACTGCCGAAAATTGACGCACAGCGCGTTGTAACGACAGGCGGCCATTACGAATATCTGAAAATTGCAGAGGGCTGTGACAAGCACTGTACCTACTGCATCATTCCGAAGCTGCGCGGACCGTACCGCTCCGTTCCGATGGAGGAACTGATAGCAGAAGCGAAGACGATGGCAGAACAGGGTGTCAAAGAGCTCGTTCTCGTTGCGCAGGAGACAACCATTTATGGTATCGATCTGTACGGAAAGCCGTCTCTCCACCTTCTGTTAAAAGAGCTCTGCAAAATTCAGGAGCTCTACTGGATCCGGATTCTGTACTGCTATCCGGAGGACATCTATCCGGAACTCGTTCAGACGATGAAGGAAGAGCCGAAAGTCTGTCACTACCTGGATCTGCCGATTCAGCATGCCAACGATGAGATCCTGCGCCGCATGGGTCGCAGAACATCCAAACAGGAGCTGATCGACAAAATTGATTTCCTGAGAAGCGAGATGCCGGATATCACACTGCGCACCACGCTGATCACAGGATTCCCGGGAGAGACAAAAGAGCAGCACAAAGAACTCCTCGAGTTTATCAACGACATGGAGTTCGACCGTCTCGGCGTATTCACCTACTCTCCGGAGGAGGGAACACCGGCTGCTGCGATGGAGCATCAGATCGACGAGGAGGTAAAACTGGACCGTCAGGCAGAACTGATGGAGCTGCAGCAGGATATCTCTGCAGAACTCGGCGAGCGCAGGATCGGCCAGGAGCTTCTTGTTATGATCGAGGGCAAAGTGGCGGATGAGGATGCCTATGTGGGCAGAAGCCAGGCGGACGCACCGGGTGTAGACGGCTATGTATTTGTCAATACACCGGAAACACTCGTATCCGGCGACTTCGTAAGAGTGAAAATTACCGGTGCTCTGGAATATGATCTGATAGGAGAGATAAGCCAATGAATTTACCAAACAAATTAACGATTCTGCGGGTAATTATGATTCCGTTTTTCGTGTTCTTCCTGCTGTCTGGCGTGGGCGGAAGCGCGTCCAAATGGATTGCACTGGTAATCTTTGCCGCTGCCAGCATCACGGATACGCTGGACGGCTACATTGCAAGACGTGACAATCTGATTACCGATTTCGGAAAGTTTATGGATCCGCTGGCAGATAAGCTGCTGGTATGCTCTGCACTGATCTGCTTTGTAGAGCTGGACAAGCTTCCGGCGTGGATGGTTATTATTATCATCGCAAGAGAATTTATCATCAGCGGTTTCCGCCTGGTTGCTTCGGACAATGGAATTGTCATCGCAGCAAGCTGGTGGGGAAAATCGAAAACAATCAGCCAGATGATTATGATCATTCTTCTGATCGCTGACATTCCGGCACTTTCCGTGCTGAATACCGTGCTGATCTGGGTTGCACTGATTCTGACCGTTGTTTCTCTGATTGATTACCTGGTAAAAAATAAAAACGTGCTTTCCATGCAGAACTAGGCAGGAAAAAGCACAGAATAAAAACGCTGACCGGTTTGGGATTCCAGACCGGCAGCGTTTTTTGGTTTGTAGTTTTTCAGCGTTTTTTCCCGGAAGCAGCGGAGCGGAAGAGGCGTACCATCTGGTCAATTTTTGCCGCTTCCTGTTTGGATTTTCCGGCTTTGATGGCAGAGATGATCAGGTCCGCCTCGGAGGCGGAAAACTGTGCGCCGCCCTGATTTCCCTGCATCAGGGAGAGAAGAAACGGCATCATTTCCGCCTGGGATTTTCCACGGCTCTGAGAGGCCATCTGCTGCAGTGCCTGAAGCCGGGCAAAGTCAATTCCGGAAAGAGAGGGGTCCTGCGACCAGTCGTTTTGCTTATCATCCGAACTCATAGCAGATCCTCCTCATTTCCGGGATTTATATTCTGAAGCATCTGGACCATCTGCATGGTCTGAAACATCTGGGAGAGAAGATCCCGCTGCGGACCGGCGGCAAAACGGGAAATATCCTGCAGCATCTCAAGCGGAGAGACGTGCGGGGCATCAACAGACATCATGGAAAGGTCGGCCGGACGGGAAAAAAGCTGAATGGTCCGCTGGAGCTCGAGCCATTTGCTCAAAATCGCAAGGGAGGGCTGCAGGCCGAAGGAGGCGTAGGGAATGGCAGCCTTCAGCATCTGAAGCTGATCCTGTGCGATCATCTGGTCCAGCGGTGTCATCTGTTCCACATTTTGTTCCTGTTCCTGATTCAAATTAAGATCCTTCCTGGCAGCATTCCTGCATTTGTCTTTTTATTTCTCTTTATCTTATGTTCCAGGCCGGAAAAAATGACAGAAGGCGGGAAAAAACATATGATAAGAGGAAGAAAGAAAAAGGAGACCGCCGGAAAATGGATGGAAAAGAAACAGCAAAAAGAAAACAGGTACTCGAAGGGAATGCCTTTTATGAAATAGATCTGGAATGTATGAGAAAAAAAGAAAAAAGAGAAGAGATGGAAAAGCGGGAAAGAGAAGCACGGAAACCGAAACGGTTTCGCTGAAAGAGAATTCTGGTGAAAAAAGCCCCGGGGCGGTTGATCCGCACCCGGGGCTTTTTCTGCCCGAACATCTGGGAGGACTGAAAAAAGGTCAGCAGCCGCATCCACAGTTATTGCTGTTGCCGCATCCACAGCCGTTGTTGTTCCATCCGCCGCAGCAGAACAGAAGAATCAGAACGAGCCAGCAGTCGGAATTGCAGCCATTGTTGTTGTTTCCGCATCCACATCCGCCGCAGCAGGAGAGGAGAAGCAGAATCCAGATAATACTGCAGCCATTGTTTCCGAACAGGTTGTTGTTGGAAACACCGCATCCATTATCGCAGCCACAGCCGTTGTCACATCCGCATCCACAGTTTGTAGCAGCTAAATCACTCATGTTTGTTCCTCCAAAGGAATCATTTTGCTTACAATTCATGATATGAAAAACTGCCGGGCGGGGTTACTCTTAAAGAGAAAAATTCAAAGACCCTACAGACTGCGTCCCTGAAAATCAAAAAGCTCTTTCACCGGAATGTCAAGTGCCTCAGCGATATCGAACAGAAGATTCAACGAAATAGAGGTTTTTGTATTTGGCGCTTCGATGTTGCTCATATGGGTACGACTGATATGTACCGCCTCGGCAAGTTCGGCCTGCGTCATTCCTTTTGCTCTTCGGTAGTAGGCAATCGTAAGTCCAAGAAGGCGAAGATCGTTCAAGCGTTCGTAATTCATAGTCAGGAATCCCCCTTTTAGTTTTATAAATATAATGATAATACGTAATGATACAACGGAAAACAATCAAAAACAAGGCACTTGCACATTAAAAGTTTGCATCAACAAACGGATATACCATAGAAGCAAACCTGTGAGCGGGAAAATCAGTTTGTCATAAGGCTTAGAAAGCTCTGATATAACTGCAATCTTCCGTATCCCCACTCGCGGCTTGGATAAGTAATGGTATCAGTTCGGCCAGCGCCGCGGATCAGATAGTTTTTCAGCTCCTGCGCCGTAAAATAGCGGGATGGGGTGCGTTGAATGCCCCATTGCAGGAAGAGAGCGGCAGCACCGGATGTAATAGCAGCGGACGCGCTTGCGCCGCTCCGGTTTTCGTAGGAGCCTGCTGGTCCCGGTCCGGTGACGGAAATCCCGGGGGAAGCAAAATCGGGTTTGATTTCACCAAGCCGGGTAAAGCCGCGTCCGGATTCCGGTGAAAAACTGTTATTGGATGCCTGATAGGTGGAGGGAGACAGAACGGGAACGGTGGCGGAGGGTGTCGTCAGTGTCGTGTACGGGTCGGGTTCCAGAAAGATCACATCGGAAGTGGAAAATCCGGTAATCGGAAGCCAGACGTGGAAATCGGGCGGGGAAGGAAAGGCGCGGTAAACCTGAAGTGTCCAGATGCCGGGCGTCGGATCCAGCATGCGGATCAGGATGAGCTGGCTGCCGGTCGTCGTCTGAACGACTTCGTAGTTGACGTAGATGACGGTGCGTTCCAGAACAAAGGTGATCCTCTGTTCCTGAGTCAAAGAGACGGGAATCCGCGGAATCGTTTCTCCGCCGGGAGAGCGGAATCCGACGGAAAAAAGCTGCGGAACCTGTCCCCAGAACTCCAGGACAAAACCGCGGCTGCCTTCGGAAACGAGAAACTCCACATTTTTCGGGGAGTCATTTTCGGATACGGAGCCATAATAATGGTGAGCGGCGTTTCCCTCGTTGCCGGTGGCGCAGACCGGAATAATGCCCGGCGTATTTCCGTAGCGCGCCAGCGTCAGAGCGATGGGAAGGGTTCCGGAATGACTTCCCTGATTTGTTCCAAGTGCCAGACAGATGACCAGTGGTTTTCCCTCCCTGGCTGCGACTTCGTTTAGAAAACGCATCGCAGAGAGAAGATCATCTTCTTCAAAGACAGGAGCATTGGTGGAGACAAGATAAAAGTCTTTCAGATTCTGTTTCGCCGGTTTTAACTTAACAACAGCGAAATCGGCTTCCGGTGCAGCACCGAGAAAGCCGGCGGACGCATTCGGAGTACCGCCAGCGACTCCGGCGACGTATGTTCCGTGTCCGTCCGGATCCGTGACCGGAACGACAGAAAGAGGATCCCTGCTTCGAAGCGCATCGTCAAGGTCTGACTTTTCGTAGAGACTGCCATAGGGAAACTGCGGCGGCGGTGTGCCTGTGCGGTCGGTCTGATCCCAGATGGAAAGAATCCGGCTCTGACCGTTGCTGCGCAGAAAGGCGGGGTGGCGGTAATCGATGCCGGTGTCCAGAAAACCCAGGATTACATTTTTGCCGGTATACCCGCCGCCGTAGAGATTCTGCGTCTGTACAATGCCGGAGACTTCTAAAGAGAGGGTGGAAAGCGGCGTGAAAAGTTTCGGGAGTCCGGTAAAAAGAATTTCACCAAAGAGATTTTCCGGGAGCAGGCTGCGCTCGAGAAAGAGAACGGAATACTGCGAATTCAGTGTAAGAAGGGCACTGGATTCCGGAAAGAGCATCTGGTACCGCTCGGACTGTGCCACGTAATTCTGAATCAGAATGTTGATGTAATCGTTGGAATAGATGATGTCCGTAAGATCCATAAAGAGATCCTTTGTTTTTGAAGGTATTGTATGCAAACCATACAGAAAAGTATGCATGCTCAAAAAAGAAATCCCCCTACCGGGTGCAAGATCTGCACGGTAAGGGGAAAGAAAACGAAATCAGCTTTCCAGAAGAGCGCTGATATCCTGCTTTGGTACTTCCATCGGATAATGACTGTCGAAGCATGCACGACAGATCGGCAGGTCACCGACCATGTTCTGGAGCTTTTCGATCGGCATGTAGCCCAGGGAGTCCGCTCCGATCTGCTGGCGGATTTCCTCGGTGGAATGGGAGCTTGCGATCAACTGCTTGTTGGAAGGCACATCGGTTCCAAAATAGCATGGATACAGGAACGGCGGGGAACTGATACGGACATGAACCTCGGTCGCACCGGCTTTTCGCAGCATCGTAATCAGATTCGAAATCGTTGTTCCGCGGACAATGGAATCGTCAACGAGGACAATTCGTTTTCCTTTTACGACGGATTCCAGAACACTCAGCTTGATTTTTACGCTGGATTCCCGTTCCTTTTGTGTCGGTTTGATAAAGGTACGGCCGACATAGCTGTTTTTGTGGAAGGCAAGACCGAACGGAATGCCGGATTCTTCGGAATAGCCTTTTGCGGAGGCAAGTCCGGAGTCCGGAACGCCGCAGACAAGATCTGCGTCAACCGGATAGGTCTTTGCAAGCGTTGCGCCGCCGCGGATTCTGGCTTCATAGACACTGATGTTGTCTATTTTGCTGTCGAGGCGGGCAAAATAAATATATTCAAAAATACAATGCGCTTTTTTTACGTCAACCGGCATAAATTCGGATTTCAGATTTCCGGTTTTGTCAAACGTTACAATTTCTCCCGGAGCGACATCGCGGACGAATTCAGCGCCGATCGAAGTGAGGGCGCAGCTTTCCGAGGCGAGAACCCAGGCGTTGTCCCGCTTTCCGATGCAGAGCGGTTTTAAGCCGTATGGGTCGCGCACGCCGATGAGTTTTCTCGGGCTCATGATGACAAGGGCATAGGCGCCGCGGATTTCTTTTACCGTGCGCAGAATCGCTTCTTCTACCGTTTTGGAATGAACGCGTTCCCGCGCAATGCCGTAGGCGATGATTTCAGAGTCAATCGAAGTGTGAAAAATTGCGCCGGTGTTTTCCATCTGCTCGCGCAGTTCCATAGCGTTGACCAGATTTCCGTTGTGCGCAAGGGCGAGGGAGCCTTTCAGATAATTCAGAACGAGCGGCTGTGCATTCTCTACGGTAGTGGAACCGGTGGTAGAGTACCGGACATGGCCGATGCCGATATTGCCGGACAGCTCTTCTAATTTGGATTCTTTGAAAACTTCGTTGACAAGGCCAAGGCCTTTGTAGGATTTCACATGGCCCTTTGGACCGCTGGTGTCAGAGACGGCAATTCCGCAGGACTCTTGTCCTCTGTGCTGCAGGGCGGAAAGGCCATAGTAGATCGAAGGACTGACGTCGGCACCATCCAGATCGTAAATGCCGAAAACACCACATTCCTCCCGGAGACCGGTATCATAACAATTGTTTGACGATGGCTGCATAGGTATTCTCCTTTTTTCAGTTGTAGACCTGCATGTTTTAAAAACATTGATTATCATACTCATTTTTGCGGATGATGTCAAGAAAATCGTGATATGTATAAAATATGGTGCAGAAATTTAGGATTTCGTGGAAAATGTCGAAAATAATAAAAAATAGTAAAAAAAAGTTGCAGGAAATTCGAGATGTGTTATAATCGTTTTTGATTTTGAATGAAAGCCCCGGACAGCAGCTATGGATGAGCCATGCTTGCATGAGCGAATTCATAGATATTGGCCGGGCAAGACGACATGAGTAAGTAGGGCGATAGCCCGGATTACGAATGTTGTCAGCAGTTGCGGGAGCGACGCAGGCGCGGAGTAACTGGCTTTCATCATAGAGATGTCGCCGGCAGGCGACATTTCCTTTTAGAGAAACTTGTGACGGAAAAGAAAATATCAGAAGAGAAAAACAGGAGGAAATCAATATGGCAGTAAAATATGTCTTTGTGACAGGCGGAGTAGTCTCCGGCCTTGGAAAGGGAATCACGGCGGCGTCCCTTGGACGGCTTTTAAAAGCCCGAGGATACAAAGTGACGATGCAGAAATTTGACCCGTACATCAACGTTGACCCGGGTACGATGAACCCGATTCAGCACGGCGAGGTTTTCGTTACCGATGACGGCACAGAGACAGACCTCGATCTCGGCCACTACGAGCGTTTCATCGACGAGAGCCTGGATAAAAATTCCAACGTGACGACCGGAAAAGTATACTGGTCTGTTCTGCAGAAAGAACGCCACGGTGATTTCGGCGGAGGCACCGTACAGGTCATTCCGCACATTACAAACGAAATCAAGAGCCGTTTCTACCGCGGAAAAGAAGTAGACGAGGAGCGTATTGCCATCATTGAGGTCGGCGGAACCGTCGGCGATATCGAGAGCCAGCCGTTTTTGGAGGCAATCCGCCAGTTCCAGCACGATGTCGGACATGAGAACGCTATCCTGATCCACGTTACCCTGATTCCATATTTGAAAGCTTCCGGCGAAATGAAGACGAAACCGACGCAGGCGAGCGTAAAAGAGCTGCAGGGAATCGGTATTCAGCCGGATGTCATTGTATGTCGGTCCGAGCATCCGCTGACCACCGAGATCAAAGATAAAATTGCTCTGTTCTGCAACGTTCCGTCAAGCCATGTTCTGCAGAACCTGGACGTGGAGTATCTGTATGAAGCTCCGCTTGCCATGGAGAAAGAGAACCTGGCGCAGGTTGTCTGCGAGAGCCTTCACCTTCCATGCCCGGAACCGGATCTGTCCGACTGGACCCATATGGTAGAAGCACTCCGCCATCCGAACAAAGAGGTGACGATTGCGCTCGTCGGAAAGTATATCCAGCTGCATGATGCATACCTGAGCGTTGTTGAGGCATTAAAACACGGCGGAATTGCAAGCCATGCAAACGTACACCTGAAATGGGTGGATTCCGAGCTGGTAACCGAGGAGAACGTGGCAGAGTATCTGAGCGATGTGGACGGTGTTCTGGTACCGGGCGGATTCGGAAACCGCGGTATCGAAGGCATGATCACAGCGATTCGATATGCAAGAGAGAACAAGATTCCGTTCCTCGGCCTCTGCCTCGGCATGCAGCTGACGATTGTTGAATATGCAAGAAACGTTCTCGGTTACCACGACGCACACAGCATCGAGATGAACCCGAACACCATGCACCCGGTGATCGCACTGATGCCGGATCAGGATGGAATCGAGGATATCGGCGGTACGTTACGTCTCGGCGCATATCCATGCGTCCTGGCAGACGGATCGAAGGCACAGGAGCTGTACGGCAAGAAAGAGATCTCTGAGCGGCATCGTCACCGCTATGAGGTCAACAACGATTTCCGGAAAGCACTGACCGAAAACGGCATGGTTCTCTCCGGTGTATCACCAGATGGAAGAATTGTCGAGATGGTCGAGCTTTCGGATCATCCGTTCTACATTGCAACCCAGGCGCATCCGGAATTCAAATCCCGTCCGAACCGTCCGCATCCGCTGTTCCGCGGCCTGATTGCAGCAGCAGCCGAGTACCATGCAGCGAAATAATGGATCGAAAGTGTAGAAAATTAGGTAAAATGCAGCAATAACCTAAGAAAGTAAAGAAAAATTGTAAAAAATTATATAAAAATTAAATTTGCTCTTTACAGGATGAAAAAAATAGAGTATAGTAAGGGCAATCCAAAAAGAACGGCGGGGAATGAAATGTTCCCCTCCATTCTTTTCCGGAAAACAAAAGAGAACCGAAAATAAGAAAAGGTAAAGGAAGGGAAGCCGTATGACACAGAGTAAAGAGCGTGTCATGGGAGAAGAAGGGCTGTACCGTTCTTCCTTTGAACACGACAACTGCGGTATCGGAGCCGTCGTGAATATCAAAGGTGAAAAATCCCATGCGACCGTAGAAAACGCATTAAAAATCGTAGAAAATCTTGAACATAGAGCCGGCAAAGACGCCGAGGGTAAAACAGGAGACGGAGTAGGAATCTTGTTGCAGATATCGCACAAATTCTTTTCCAAAGCCTGTTCGACCCTCGGTTTTTCATTAGGCGGAGAACGGGAATACGGCGTCGGCGTATTCTTCTTCCCACAAAATGAGCTGAAACGGAACCAGGCAAAAAAGATGTTTGAGATCATCGTGGAAAAAGAGGGACTGGAACTCCTTGGATGGAGAACCGTGCCGACCGTTCCGGAAGTTCTCGGCCATAAGGCAAGAGAGTGTATGCCTTACATCATGCAGGCATTCATCAAAAAACCGGAGGATGTGGAAAAGGGAATCGCTTTCGACCGTCGTCTGTACGTCGTACGCCGTGTTTTCGAACAGAGCAACGACAACACCTACGTGCCATCCCTTTCCAGCCGTACCATCGTATACAAAGGTATGTTCCTCGTAGGACAGCTCCGCACCTTCTTCCGCGATCTGCAGGATGTCGATTATGAATCTGCAATCGCCATGGTGCATTCCCGGTTCAGCACGAACACGAACCCAAGCTGGGAGAGAGCACATCCGAACCGTTTCATCGTACACAACGGCGAGATCAACACCATCCGCGGAAACGCCGACAAGATGCTGGCCCGTGAGGAGACGATGTTCTCCCCGATGCTGCAGGATGAACTGCACAAGGTTCTGCCGGTTGTCAACACCCAGGGTTCTGACTCTGCAATGCTCGACAACACACTCGAGTTCCTGACCATGAGTGGTATGGATCTTCCGCTGGCTGTCATGATCACGATCCCGGAGCCGTGGGCAAACAACGATACGATTTCCCAGGAGAAACGTGATTTCTATCAGTATTATGCAACGATGATGGAGCCGTGGGACGGACCGGCATCGATCCTGTTCTCCGACGGAGATGTGATGGGAGCAGTGCTCGACCGCAACGGTCTTCGTCCTTCCCGTTACTACATCACCAACGATGGATTCCTGATCCTTTCCTCTGAGGTCGGTGTTCTGGAAGTTCCGGAAGAAAAAATCGTCTTAAAAGAGCGTCTCCATCCGGGCAAGATGCTTCTCGTCAACACCGTACAGGGAAAAGTCTTAAACGATGAGGAAGTCAAAGAATATTACGCAAAGAAACAGCCGTACGGCGAATGGCTCGACAGTTATCTGGTACAGTTAAAGGATATCAAAATCCCGAATCTGCCGGTCGAAGAGTACACGAAAGAAGAGCGGATGCGCCTGCAGAAAGCGTTCGGCTACACCTACGAGGAGTACCGTTCCTCCATCGGAAAGATGGCATTAAACGGTGTCGAGGCAACCGCTTCGATGGGTATCGATACCCCGCTTGCCGTTCTCTCCCATGAGCATCAGCCGCTGTTCAACTATTTCAAACAGCTCTTCGCACAGGTAACGAACCCGCCGATCGACTGCATCCGTGAGGAGATCGTAACTTCCACAAGCGTTTACGTCGGACGTGACGGAAACCTGCTTGAGGAGGAGCCGAAGAACTGCCAGGTATTAAAGATCAACAATCCGATCCTGACCAATACCGATATGCTGAAGATCAAGAACATGAAAGTCGAAGGCTTCAAGGCAGTGACCGTTCCGATCACCTACTACAAGAGCGCACCGCTTGACCGTGCGATGGACCGCCTTTTCGTCGAGGTTGACCGTGCACACCGGGCAGGAGCCAACATCCTGATTCTCTCTGACCGCGGCGTCGATGAGAACCATGTGGCGATTCCATCCCTCTTGGCTGTATCTGCGGTTCATCAGCATCTGGTAAAAACGAAAAAGAGAACTTCTCTTGCGATTATTCTGGAGTCCGGCGAGCCGCGCGAGGTGCACCATTTCGCAACACTGCTCGGCTACGGTGCCTGCGCAATCAACCCGTATCTGGCACTCGACACGATCCATGAGCTGATCGAAGAGGGCATGATCAAGAAAGATTACTACGCAGCCGTTGAAGATTACAACCACGCAGTCATCTCTGGTATCGTAAAAATCGCAGCGAAGATGGGTATCTCCACGATCCAGTCGTATCAGGGTTCCCAGATCTTCGAGGCCATCGGTATCTCAGCAGATGTCATCGACAAATACTTTACTGGTACGGTCAGCCGTGTCGGCGGTATTACACTGGAAGACATTGCAAAAGACGTTGATGAGCGTCATTCTCAGGCATTTGATCCGCTGGAACTGACGACGGATCTGACGCTGGACAGTCTCGGACGTCATAAAGCAAGAAGTCAGGGTGAGGAGCACCGCTACAATCCCCGTACCATCCATACCCTGCAGGAGTCTACAAGACGCGGTGACTACAGGATGTTCAAAGAGTACACTGCCATGGTTGACAGCGAGGAGAGCGGTTATCTGCGAAGTCTGATGGACTTCGATTATCCGGAGCAGGGCGTTCCGCTCGAAGAAGTTGAGAGCGTAGATTCTATCGTAAAACGATTCAAAACAGGTGCGATGTCCTACGGTTCTATTTCCCAGGAGGCACATGAGACACTGGCAATTGCCATGAACCGTCTGCATGGAAAATCCAACACTGGTGAGGGCGGTGAGAGTGATGACCGTCTCGAATCCCCGGAGAGATGTTCCGCAATCAAACAGGTAGCATCTGGCCGGTTCGGTGTTACCAGCAAATACCTGGTCAGCGCAAAAGAGATTCAGATCAAGATGGCGCAGGGTGCAAAACCGGGCGAGGGCGGCCACTTACCGGCCGGAAAGGTTTACCCGTGGATTGCAAAAACACGTCACTCCACACCGGGTGTATCCCTGATTTCCCCGCCGCCGCATCACGACATCTATTCCATCGAGGACCTTGCACAGCTGATTTATGACCTGAAAAACTCGAATGTGAATGCAAGAATCTCCGTTAAACTGGTATCCGAAGCAGGTGTTGGTACTGTCGCAGCCGGTGTTGCAAAAGCCGGAGCACAGGTTATCCTGATTTCCGGATATGATGGAGGAACGGGAGCAGCACCGAGAAGTTCCATCCACAATGCAGGACTTCCATGGGAGTTAGGCCTTGCCGAGACCCATCAGACGCTGATCAAAAACGGCCTCCGCAACCGTGTCATGATTGAGACAGACGGAAAGCTGATGAGCGGCCGTGACGTTGTGATCGCAGCACTTCTTGGCGCCGAGGAATTTGGTTTTGCGACGGCGCCGCTTGTAACCATGGGATGTGTCATGATGCGTGTCTGCAATCTGGATACCTGCCCGATGGGTATTGCAACGCAGAATCCGGAACTCCGCAAACGCTTCCGCGGCAAACCGGAGTATGTCATCAACTTCATGCGCTTCATTGCAGAAGAGATGCGTGAATACATGGCAAAACTCGGTTTCCGCACGGTCGATGAGATGGTTGGACGTTCCGATCTCTTAAAGAGAAATGATAAGGTGACGAATGAACACGCAGACCGCGTAGACTTAAGCCAGATCCTGAATAACCCGTTTGCAAAAGCAGGCGAAAAAGTAACCTTTGATCCGAAGGATGTTTACGATTTCAAACTGGGCACTACACTCGATGAGAAGGTGCTCTTAAAGAAATTCGGTCCGGCGATGGACAAGAAAGAGAAGAAGACGGTAAAAGTCGAGATCACCAACACCGACCGTACCGTGGGAACGATTCTTGGTGCTGAGATCACCAGAAAATTCGGCACCTCCCTGGAGCCGGATACGTATACCGTACAGTGTAAAGGTGCCGGCGGACAGAGCTTTGGAGCCTTTATTCCGAAAGGTCTGACCCTGGAGCTTGAGGGCGATTCCAATGACTACTTCGGAAAAGGCCTCTCCGGCGGAAAACTTGTAGTCTATCCGTCGAAAGCAAGAAAGTATAAACCGGAAGAAAACATCATCGTCGGAAACGTTGCCCTCTACGGTGCAACGAGTGGCGAGACGTACATCAACGGTATCGCAGGCGAGCGTTTCTGTGTCAGAAACTCCGGCGCTTATGCCGTTGTCGAGGGTGTCGGCGAGCACGGATGCGAGTATATGACCGGAGGCCGCGTTGTTGTCCTTGGCGCAACCGGAAAGAACTTCGCAGCCGGCATGAGCGGCGGTATCGCCTACGTTCTGGACGAAAAGAGCAACCTGTACCGCAATCTGAACAAGGAAATGATTTCGATTGAAACGGTAGAAAGTAAATACGATATTGCAGAGCTGAAAAACATGATTGAAAAGCATGTCGCACACACCGGCTCGGAAAAAGGAAAAGAAGTACTCACACACTTTAACGAATATCTGCCGAAATTCAAGAAGATCATTCCGAATGACTATAAGCGCATGATGATGCTGAGCGCACAGATGGAAGATAAGGGCCTCAGCAGCGAGCAGGCACAGATTGAAGCATTTTACGAAAGCATGCGTAAGTAGGAGGAAGAAGAATTATGGGTAAGCCAACTGGATTTATGGAATATCAGCGCAAGACGGGAAACACCGTTGCCCCGCTTGAGCGTATCAAAAACTTTAAGGAATTTCATCTGCAGCTCCCGAAAAAGGAACAGCAGATGCAGGCTGCCCGCTGTATGGCATGCGGTGTACCGTTCTGCCAGGCGGGAACCATGATTGCGGGAATGGCCTCCGGCTGTCCGCTGCAGAACCTCGTTCCGGAGTGGAATGACCTTGTGTATCTTGGAAACTATGAGCAGGCACACCGCCGCCTCACCAAGACAAACTGTTTTCCGGAATTTACCTCCCGTGTCTGCCCGGCACTCTGCGAAGCAGCCTGTACATGCAACGTAAACGGAGACCCGGTCTGCACGAAGGAAAATGAACGCGCGATCATCGAAAACGCATGGGCAACCGGCCTGATTACGCCGCAGCCGCCGAAAGTGCGCACCGGAAAACGCGTTGCCGTTGTAGGAAGCGGTCCTTCCGGCCTTGCAGCAGCGATGCAGCTCAACCGCCGCGGCCATTCTGTTACGGTCTTTGAACGCCGCGACCGCGTGGGCGGACTTTTACGCTACGGTATTCCGAACATGAAACTCGATAAGAGCGTCATCGACCGCCGTGTGGATCTGATGAAGGCCGAGGGCATCGAGTTTGTGACGAATGCTGATATCGGAAAAGATGTAAAAGCTGACAAACTCTTAAAAGAATTTGACCGTGTCCTGCTCTGCTGCGGTGCGGCAAATCCAAGAGATATCAAGGCAGAGGGAAGAGATGCAAAGGGCATCTACTTTGCTGTCGATTTCCTGACTTCCGTAACGAAGAGTCTTCTGGATTCCAATTTTGAGGATCATGCCTACATCGATGCCAAGGGCAAACACGTTGTTGTCATCGGAGGCGGCGACACCGGTAATGACTGTGTCGGAACTTCCATCCGTCTCGGTGCCAAATCTGTGACACAGCTTGAGATGATGCCGAAAGCACCGGATCAGCGTGCCGAGAACAATCCGTGGCCGGAGTGGCCGAAGATCTGCAAGACGGATTACGGCCAGGAAGAGGCAATCGCCGTATTCGGCCATGATCCGCGGATTTACCAGACAACCGTAACGGAATTTATCAAAAACAAAAAAGGTGAAGTCTGCCAGATCAAGACCGTAAAACTGACACCGAAAAAAGATGAGAAATCCGGCCGCATGATGATGGTTCCGGTTGAGGGAACCGAAGAGATTCTCCCGGCAGATCTCGTTCTTATTGCAGCAGGTTTTTTAGGATCCCAGAAATATGTGACCGATGCATTTAAAGTGGAAGTCAACCAGCGCACCAACGTGAAGACAGATGACGGAAAATACCAGACAACAAAAGAAAATGTCTTCACCGCAGGCGATATGCACCGCGGCCAGTCCCTGGTCGTATGGGCGATCCGCGAGGGACGCGAGGCAGCAAAGGCAGTCGATGAATCCCTGATGGGATACACGAATCTCTAAGTTTTTCTTGACAAAACACGCGAAAAACTGCTATAATATGCCCAAAACAAGGGTGTTTTTACGCAAGGTGTCTTTCTGCCCTGCCGCGTGAAAGCACCCTTTTCGTTTAGAATCGTCTTTGATAAAGGAGAGAATCGATATGGCAAAGTATACGAAGGAAGCGATCCTTCAGATGGCGGAGGAAGAAGATGTTGAATTTATCCGCCTGCAGTTTACCGATATGTTTGGAATGATGAAAAATATGGCCATCACCGCCGGACAGCTGGAAAAAGCCCTGAATAATCAGTGCGTTTTCGATGGCTCTTCGTTCGAAGGATTTGTCACCATCAAGGAAGCAGACATGTTTCTGCACCCGGATCTCGACACCTTTGCAATACTTCCGTGGCGTCCGCAGCAAGGAAAGGTTGCAAGATTGATCTGTGATGTGTATGATAGAGAGGGGAATCTTTATGCAAAGAGTTCCCGAACCATCCTTCAGAAGGTAATTTCCGAAGCGAAAGCGATGGGCTATGAGTTTGAAATCTCACCGGAGTGTGAATTTTTCCTGTTCCACACCGATGAGGACGGCGGAGCAACGAGTGTAACGCACGACAAAGGCGGTTATCTGGATCTTGGACCGCTGGACCTGGGAGAAAACGCGCGGCGCGATATGGTGCTGACCCTCGAAGAAATGGGAATCGACGTTGAGTCTTCCTTCCACGAGGTAGCGGCAGGCCAGCACGAACTGGATTTCTGTCCGGCTGCAGCACTTCGGACGGCAGATCAGCTGATGACTGCCAAATTTGCTATCCGTACGATTGCAAAACGTCATGGCCTTCACGCAACCTTTATGCCAAAACCAAAAACCGGAGTTCACGGATCGGGTCTTCATCTTTCCTTCTCCCTGTTTCAGGAGGGAAAAGATGTGTTTGCCGACAAATCCGATGAATACGGGCTCAGCAAAGAGGCATATTACTTTATGGGCGGACTGATGAAACACATCAGCGGAATCGCAGCGATTACCAATCCGCTTGTAAATTCCTACAAACGTCTGACACCGGGATACGGTGCACCGATCTACGTGGCATGGTCTGCAAAGAACAGAAGCCCGCTGATCCGCATTCCGCTGACGGGAGACGGTATCATGGCCATTGAGCTTCGATGCCCGGATTCGGCAGCCAATCCGTACCTGGCACTTGCTGTCTGCATGGCAGCAGGACTTGACGGTATCAAACAGAAAATCGTTCCGCCGTCCCCGGTGGACCGCAATATTTCCGATCTGACAGAAGAAGAACGAAACGCGATGCAGATCACCCTTCTCCCGGGAAGCCTTGGAGAAGCGGTCGCAGAGTTAAAGAAAGACGATTTTCTGTGTCAGGTACTCGGCCAGGAATTTGTGGATGGATATATCAATGCCAAAGAAGAAGAGTGGCATGAGTATCTCCGCCAGGTATCCGACTGGGAGACCGAGAAATATCTGTACCGTATTTAGACGACGAAGGGGCCTGAAAATGCATGAGCAGCATAGTGATAGTACTTCCCAAAATAGAAGATGGAAAGCGCATCCGGGATATTCTGGCAAAAAGAGGATATGAAATCGATGCTGTCTGTTCGACAGCGGCAGCGGCGCTCGGAGAGATGAACAACTTAAACGGCGGTATCGTCATCTGCGGCTACAAGCTCCCGGATATGTTTTTTACGGATCTGAATGAGTGTATGCCGTCCGGCTTCCAGATGCTTCTGATTGCATCGAGCCGCGCATTAAGTGCGGTGGAGGGAACCGGAATCATGGCGGTTACGATGCCGCTTTCCGTGTACGAGCTGGTCAATACACTGGAGATGATGCTGCAGAGTGCGGCACGGCGCAGAAAGAAAGAGCGTGCAAAGCCCAAGGTGCGCAGCGCCGAGGAACAGCACATCATCGATCGTGCAAAAAGCCTTCTGATCGAACGAAATCACATGACCGAGTCGGAGGCCCATCGCTACATGCAGAAATGCAGCATGGACAGCGGCACCAATCTGGTTGAAACGGCACAGATGGTGCTGACGCTTTTGACAGAGTAAGAAAAAGTGAAAAGGAGCGACATAATAATGTTCAAAATCAATGACAATTATCTGAAATTGCCGGGAAGCTATCTGTTTTCCACCATTGCAAAAAAAGTTGCAGCTTACACCGAGGCAAATCCGGACGCGAAAATCATCCGTCTTGGAATCGGCGACGTAACCCAGCCGATCGCACCGGCGATCATTGAAAAGCTGCACGGAGCAGTGGATGAGATGGGACACGCAGAGACCTTCCACGGATATGCACCAGATCTTGGATATGCTTTCCTTCGCGATACCATCGCAAAAAATGATTATCAGGACAGAGGATGCGATATCTCATCTGATGAAATTTTTGTATCGGACGGCGCAAAATGCGACTGCAGCAACATTCAGGAGATCTTCAGCCTGGACAACAAGATCGCTGTATGCGACCCGGTTTATCCGGTTTATGTAGACTCCAACGTAATGGCAGGCCGTGCCGGTGACTACGACGCAGCAACCGAGCGTTTCACGAATGTGATTTACATGCCGTGTACCGCAGAAAACAACTTCACTCCGGATCTCCCGAAAGAAACCCCGGATCTGATTTATCTGTGCTTCCCGAACAACCCGACCGGCGCTATGGTTTCCAAAGCCGAGCTGCAGAAATGGGTTGATTATGCAAATAAAGTAGGAGCCATCATCCTGTATGATGCTGCATACGAGGCATATATCTCAGAAAAAGACATTCCGCATTCCATCTATGAGTGCGAGGGTGCAAGAACATGTGCCATCGAAATGCGCAGCTTCTCCAAGAACGCAGGCTTTACCGGTATGCGTCTTGGATTCACCGTTATCCCGAAAGACATCAAATCCGGCGATATGACTCTGCACAGCCTGTGGGCACGCCGTCACGGAACGAAATACAACGGAGCTCCGTACATCATCCAGAGAGCCGGCGAGGCTGTTTACTCTCCGGAAGGAAAAGCACAGTTAAAAGAGCAGGTTGCTTACTACATGAAGAACGCAAAAGTCATCTACGACGGATTAAAGGGCGCAGGCTACACCGTATCCGGCGGCGTCAACGCTCCGTATATTTGGCTGAAAACACCGGGAAATATGACTTCCTGGGAGTTCTTTGATCACCTGCTTGCAGACGCAAACGTAGTCGGAACACCAGGATCAGGCTTCGGCCCGAGCGGAGAAGGCTACTTCCGTCTGACTGCATTCGGTACGTATGAGAATACAGTAGAGGCAGTGGAGAGAATCAAAAAACTGTAAATTGTGTGCGAAATACCAATAAAACGGAATTTCTGCGCAATTTTATAAACACGCGAAAAAATAATTTTGTATAGATAAAATTCATGAAAAATGCATTAGAATTTATATGAAATCCGTAAAAATTAGGTGTTTACAAATGCAAAACTGCTGTGCTATAATGCACAGTATGAAAAAGGCAGTGAAGGAAACTCCGTATGCGGAATCTGACAGGAAGCCGATGTCACCGACTGAGAGCATCAGCATGGAGGAAACATACAATGGGGAACATTCCGGAGCCGGTCTGCTGAACATGAGATCCGAACAGGAAATCAAGTAGGCAGATCCGTGATACGCGTTAAGTATAAATGAGTGGGCGTTTTCCCCCGGAAAACCGGAGAGAAAAACGCAATGCGGGTGGTACCGCGGGAACATAAAATATCCCGTCCCGGAACAGTAGTTAAAAAACTGTTCCGGGACTTTTTTATTTGAAAAAGCAATCCGGGACAGGCGAGAAAGAGAGGAGAACAAGACATGGGATTTATGACAGGCGTAAAGAAAAAAGAAGACATCTCCGTAAAAACTCTGCTGGAGACACCGGAAGGCACAGAAGTAAAACTCGAAGGAGCCGTACACATCATCCGTGACATGGGCGAGGTTGCCTTTGTCATCTTAAGAAAGAGCGAGGGACTCGTTCAGTGTGTGTACGAAGAAGGAAGCGTTGACTTCCCGCTGAAAGATCTGAAAGAGGAATCGGCAGTTGCCGTAACCGGAACGGTCAAAAAAGAGGACCGCGCACCGGGCGGCGTCGAAGTCAGGCTGCAGACCATCACCGTTCTTTCCGAGCCGACCGAGCCAATGCCGCTCGCAGTCAACAAATGGAAAATGAACACCTCCCTTGAAGCAATGCTGAACATGCGGCCGATCGCTCTTCGAAACGTCAGAGAGCGTGCAAAATTCCGCATCCAGGAAGGCGTGGTACGGGCGTTCCGTGATTTCCTTCATTCCCAGGGATTCACCGAAATCCATACACCGAAGATCGGCGCGAAAGGCGCTGAGGGCGGCGCAAACATCTTCAAGCTGGAATATTTCCACCGCCCGGCTGTCCTGGCACAGAGCCCGCAGTTCTACAAACAGATGCTCGTCGGCGTGTTTGACCGTGTCTTTGAAGTTGGACCGGTTTTCCGTGCAGAGAAACACAACACGAAACGTCATCTGAACGAGTATACCAGCCTTGACTTTGAGATGGGCTACATCGAGGATTACACCGACATCATGGCAATGGAAACCGGATTTTTACAGTACATGGTGGAGCTTCTTAAAAAGGATTACGCAAAAGAGCTGGAGATCCTGAAAGTTATGCTTCCAAAGACAGAAGAAATCCCAACTGTACCGTTCACGAAAGCGAAAGAGCTAGTAGCCGAGAAATACAACCGAAAGATCCGCAACCCGTTCGACCTTGAGCCAGAGGAGGAGCTTCTGATCGGCCAGTATTTCAAAGAGGAGTACGACGCAGACTTCGTATTCGTCACCGAATATCCGTCGAAAAAGAGACCGTTCTATGCGATGGACGACCCGGAGGATAAGAGATACACAAAGAGCTTCGACCTGCTGTTCCACGGTCTGGAGATTACAACCGGAGGCCAGCGTATCCACGATTACAAGATGCTCTCTGAAAAGATCGCAGCCCGCGGCATGACAGAAGAGGGCATGGAGCAGTACTTGAGTGCTTTCAAACACGGTATGCCGCCGCACGGAGGTCTTGGCATCGGTCTGGAGCGTCTGACCATGAAGCTGATCGGTGAGGACAACGTCCGCGAGACAACGCTGTTCCCGCGTGATCTTACAAGACTGGAGCCGTAAGCGGATCCTGCTGGAAAATAAAAAAGGAGAATGAGTGAAATGGCAAATGTGATTTCAGATGAAACGATGGAATATGTCGGCATCCTGGCAAAGCTGGAATTAAAGGATGAGGAAAAAGAATCCGCACGGCAGGATATGCAGAAAATGCTGGATTATGTAGATAAATTAAACGAGCTCGACACCAGCAAGGTCGAGCCGATGACCCACATTTTCGAGATGGGAAATGTATTCCGCGAGGATGAAGTAACCAATGGCGACGACCGCGATGCAATGCTTGCCAATGCACCGGAAGTCAAAGAGGGCCAGTACAAGGTTCCGAAAACGGTAGAATAGCAGGAGGAGATTGATATGGAAATCAAAGATATGACAGCAGTACAGCTTTCTGCCGCAATCAAAGAAGGAAAGATCACTGTAGCGGACGCTGTAGAAGCGTCTCTTGCGGCAGTCAAAGCATCGGAAGAATCAATTCACGCATTCCTTCTTGTGGATGAAGAGGGTGCAAGAGCACGCGCGGCAGAAGTGCAGAAGAAAATTGACGCAGGAGAGCTCACCGGTCCGCTGGCCGGCGTTCCGATTGCGGTCAAGGACAACATCTGTACGAAAGGTCTTGCGACGACGTGTGCGTCAAAGATCCTGCAGAACTTTGTTCCGACGTACGATGCAGAGGTTATCACACGGCTCGAAGAGGCGGGAGCCGTTATCATCGGAAAGACAAACATGGATGAGTTTGCGATGGGAAGTACGACAGAGACTTCCGCGTACGGCGTGACGAAAAATCCATGGAACACCGAACACGTTCCAGGCGGTTCCTCCGGCGGTTCCTGCGCAGCCGTTGCAGCAGGAGAAGTACCGATGGCACTTGGCTCCGATACCGGCGGATCGATCCGTCAGCCGAGTTCCTTCTGCGGCGTAACCGGCATGAAACCGACGTACGGCACCGTTTCCCGTTACGGACTGATCGCTTATGGTTCCTCCCTCGACCAGATCGGACCGGTCGCAAAGGATGTGACAGACTGTGCAGCACTGCTGCAGACGGTCGCTTCGTATGATGCAAAAGATGCGACATCGATGAAACGCGACGATTACGATTTCATGAGCGCTTTAAAAGAAGATGTCTCCGATCTGAAAATCGGTATTCCGAACAGCTGCTTCGGCGAAGGCCTGGATCCGCAGGTGAAGGGATCCATTTTAAAAGCTGCCGATGTCCTGAAGGCACGCGGAGCAGAAGTAGAGTATTTCGATCTCGACCTCATTGATTATGCCATTCCGGCTTACTACGTTATTGCATCCGCTGAGGCAAGCTCCAACCTGGAACGCTTCGACGGCGTGAAATACGGCTTCCGTGCCAAAGAGTACGAAGGACTCCACGATATGTATAAGAAGAGCCGTTCTGAGGGCTTCGGTCCGGAGGTGAAACGACGGATTATGCTGGGAAGCTTCGTCTTAAGCTCCGGTTACTACGATGCGTATTATCTGAAAGCACTGCGCACGAAAGCCCTGATTAAAAAAGAGTTTGACCGCGCATTTGAAAAATACGATATGATTTTAAGCCCGGCAGCACCATCGACCGCACCGCGTCTCGGGGAATCGCTTTCCGATCCGCTGCAGATGTATCTGGGCGATATTTACACCGTATCCGTCAACCTCGCCGGCCTTCCGGGCATCACCGTTCCGTGCGGCATGGATGACAAGGGGCTTCCGATCGGCATGCAGCTTATCGGAGACTGTTTCTCAGAGAAAAAACTGTTCCGTGCAGCATACACCTATGAGCAGGTACGCGGTGCATTCGGGCAGCCAGAAAAATGGTAAGGAGGAAGCAAAACAATGTCAAAACAGTATGAAACCGTCATCGGACTTGAAGTACATGTGGAGCTTGCGACGAGAACAAAAATTTTCTGCGGCTGCTCTACCGCATTCGGCGGTGCGCCGAACACCCACACCTGCCCGGTCTGCACTGGTATGCCGGGATCCCTTCCGGTATTAAATAAGAAGGTTGTCGATTACGCCCTGCGCGTCGGACTGGCTGCAAACTGCAAAATCAACCAGCTCTGCAAATTCGACCGGAAGAACTATTTCTACCCGGACAACCCGCAGAACTATCAGATTTCCCAGCTGTATCTGCCGATCTGCCACGATGGATATGTCGAGATTGACACCGCAGCGGGAAAGAAGAAAATCGGCATTCATGAGATCCACATGGAGGAGGATGCCGGAAAGCTGATCCACGATGAGTGGGAGGATTGCTCGCTCGTCGACTACAACCGAAGCGGCGTTCCGCTGATCGAGATTGTATCTGAGCCGGATATGCGCTCTGCGGAAGAGGTTATCGCTTATCTGGAAAAACTGCGTATGATGATTCAGTATCTCGGCGCATCCGACTGCAAACTGCAGGAGGGCTCGATGCGTGCCGATGTCAACCTTTCGGTCCGTGAGGTTGGAAGTGAGAAATTCGGAACACGTACCGAGATGAAGAACCTGAACTCCTTTAAGGCAATCGGAAGAGCGATCGAGGGAGAGCGTGCAAGACAGATCGAGCTGATCGAGGAAGGAAAAGCCGTTGTCCAGGAGACCCGCCGCTGGGACGACAACAAAGAGTATTCCTACGCGATGCGTTCGAAAGAGGATGCGAAGGATTACCGCTACTTCCCGGACCCGGATCTGCCGCCGGTGCACATTTACGACGAGTGGATCGACCGCATTGTGAAATCCATGCCGGAATTCCAGCCGGAAAAACAGGCACGCTACGTGGAGCAGTACGGGCTGCCGCAGTACGATGCGGGCATTCTGACCGGTTCCAAGAAGCTGTCCGATCTCTTTGAGGAGACGACGGCGCTCTGCGGCAAACCGAAAAAAGTGGCAAACTGGCTGATGGGCGAGACCTTACGTCTCTTAAAGGAGAACGGCCAGGAGCCGGAGGATCTGCAGTTTTCACCGAAGCATCTGGCATCCCTGATCGAACTGGCAGAAGCCGGATCGGTCAACAACCAGGTGGCAAAAGAGGTATTTGAGCAGATCTTTGCAGAGGATGTCGATCCGGAAGCATACGTCGAGGAGCACGGACTGAAAACCGTAAACGACACCGGCCTTCTGGAAGAAACTGCGAGAAAAGTTCTGGAAAACAACCCTGGCCCGGTAGAGCAGTACAAATCCGGAAAGACAAAAGTCCTCGGATTTCTGGTCGGGCAGGTCATGAAAGAAATGAAAGGCAAAGCCAACCCGGCAGCAGCAGGAGAGCTGCTGCAGAAGCTGCTGTCTGAATAAAGAAAACAGAATTGCACGAATGGAGGCCTGGAAATGGTCTCCATTTTTCAGCCCGAAAAATCAAAGAAAATGCATAATCTGCCTCCTTTTGGGAAATTCTTTATAAAGAAACCGGAAGAGATAAAAAGACGATACAAAATCCGGAAAAAGGAGGTTTCTTTACATGAAAGGACTGGATTACACCGCACTCACCGTTACAATCATCGGAGCCGTCAACTGGGGCTTGATCGGATTCTTCCGCCTCGACCTCGTCGCCCTGATCTTCGGAAACATGACGTGGCTGAGCCGCATCATCTACGCGGTTGTCGGCATCTGCGGCCTTTACCTGATCTCCGTCTACGGAAGAATTTCCGACCACGTACTGGGACAGGCGTAAGAACAGGAACCCTCTCATATACGCAGAGAAAGGCGGTATGAGAGGGTTTTCTTTTGCTGTTTTAGGAAGAACAAAACAAATATTGCGGCCCTCTGTATGGTTTTGAGCAGGGATATGGATCAGAAAAAGAAAAAATACCGGATGCTTCTGATGCAGCTTTCCTGTGCTGTTCTGCTGGCAAGTGATGCCGCAGCGTGGGCATTCCGCGGAAGTCCGGGGAGTCTGGAAAGAGGTATTGTGTATGTGAGTAACTATCTGGTTTGAATGTGATAGATCTTGCTGAATGGATTGCCCTTGCAGCAATTTTTATATTAATGTGCAGACGCAGAAATATCATATTGTAAAGACAACATCGCAGAGTGCAGCCCAAATGGGGGAATATGAGATCATAGACGATTTTGGCGGGCATGCGAAGTGCATGGCAGAGAAAATGTGCATGGAATCACAACTGGAAGAAACTGCTGCATTTATCGATCTCAATACGCTGGAAGAGCGGCTCGCCGGAAAAAACAGTATCATACACGAATTTATCGATAAAAAAACAGGCTGGTGCCGGAGCAGATTCATTCCTGTTGATTACGATGAAAATGGAAGGCTTCTGCATGTGCTGTTTTGTATTGAGTGTATCGAAGAAGAGAAAAAACGTGAGAACCGCTTGATTTATCTGGCACAGACGGATCTTATGACGGGATTGTATAACCGTGGAAGCGGGGAAAGACAGATTTCCCATCTGCTGCAGGAAAAAACAGGAGGTCTGCTTTGCCTGATTGATTGTGACAAATTCAAAACAATCAACGATACGTATGGACACTCGACAGGGGATAAGGTTATTATCGCCGTTGCAGAGACGATGCAGAAATCCTGCCGGGACAAGGACGTAGTTCTGCGCCTCGGGGGTGACGAGTTTGCAGTCTTTATGCCGGAAATGCGGGAGAAAGCGGCGGCAGAGAGATTTTTCGAAAGACTTTTTTATAACATCAGCCAGATTACGATTGCGGAAATGAAGGGGAAGCAGATAGAAATCAGCCTGGGTGCCTGTTTCTGCGAGGCATCGGAAGAAGTTTCTTTTGACCAGCTGTACAGAAAGGCGGACCGGGCAATGTATCAGAGTAAAAAGAAACAGGGATACAGTGCCTCCATTTATGAAGAATGGATGAAAAGCAATTAGAACAGGACAAGGCAGGAGAGATACCAGATGAACATCATTTGTGTAGACGACGAACAAATACAGAGGGACTGGAAGGGATGGAAGCCTTAAAGCTCTTCGGGAGCAGTGTGGAAGCCTAGGAATGGGCAAAGGAGCATCCGGTGCCGGGAAATTTGCGAGAAACATCAAAACGGAAGCAGAGTTTCCGAACTCTCAGAGGAATATGCTTTATCGGAAAAGAGCATTCAGCGGATCCTGCGCTGCACAGCAGCAGACGGAAAAAATACGGACTGAATACAAAAACGGAAAGACAGCCATGGAAGAACCCCCGGGCTGTCTTTTGTATTTCTGTTGCTTTTTTTCCGTTTTTCCTTGCATTTCAGAAAGATGCTGTTATAATAAGGGAAAGTGAATAAATATACATTACATGAGGAGAGAAGGAGATTATTATGAAAATGAATTTTGCAAAAAAAGCAACAGCACTTGCAATGTCCGTTTTGTTTGCTGTTTCGATGGCAGGCTGCGGAAGTTCTGCATCTACCGCAAAGAAAGTAGAAGTAACATCCGTAGAGGATCTGGCAGATCTGAAGATTGGTGTACAGACCGGAACAACAGGTGATTCTCAGGCGAGCGATGCCGTTAATGCAGATTCCCAGATGCAGCGTTACAACAAAGGCGCCGATGCTATTCAGGCACTGAAAAACGGAAAGATTGACTGTGTTGTCATCGATTCCCTGCCGGCAGAAAAATTCGTTGCAGCAAACGATGATCTGAAAATTGTAGAAGGCATTTTTGATACCGAAGAGTACGCGATGTGCTTCAAAAAAGGAAATGAGTTAAGAGACGAGTTCAACACTGCATTGGCAGAGCTGAAAGAGGACGGAACTCTTGATGAGATCATGAGCAACTACATTGGTGATGAAGTCGGCCAGCATCCGTATGAGTCCCCGGCAGACGTGGACCGTTCCAACGGAACGCTTACCATGGCAACCAACGCTGAGTTCGAGCCGTGGGAGTACAAAGAGGGAAATGATATCGTTGGTATCGATGCCGACATTTCCAAGGCAATCTGCGACAAGCTTGGTTATGAGCTGAAAATCGAGGATATGTCATTTGAAACCATCCTTGCATCTGTCAACAGTGGAAAAGCAGACTTCGGCGCAGCCGGAATGACCGTTACTCCAGAACGGGAAGAAAGCGTTGATTTCACGGATACTTATGCAGATGCAACACAGGTTGTCATCGTCAGAAAGTAATAACATAGTGATAAGGACTGCGAGAGTACGAAGTACGGGGCAATCTGGAATCAGGGGATAGAAACGAGCGGCTGTCCGCCAGACAAAAGGCGCGGCCGTTCGTTTTTCGATTGCGCTGTAAGGAAACTGCCGGTTGCAGATCCCGCAGTTAAAAACACAAAGGAGAGATGTGTCATATGGAAAATTTACATCATCAGTTCAACCGCTACTTTGTAGACAATGGTGCTACAGAATGGTGGCTGACCGGTCTGAAGACGACACTGCTTGTCACGGTGCTTGCGCTGTGCATCGGTGTTGTGCTCGGACTTCTTATCGCACTGATCCGCTCGACACACGAGCAGACCGGTAAATTAAAACTTCTGAACATCGTTGCGCGCGTCTATCTGACGATCATCCGCGGAACGCCGTCCATGATTCAGATCCTGTTTTTCTATTCGGTTATTTTTGCAACCGTAAACCTGAACAATATCGTGATCGGCGGAATCGCATTTGGTATCAATTCCGGTGCATACGTTGCTGAGATTTTCCGTTCCGGAATTATGTCTGTGGACAAAGGACAGACGGAAGCAGGACGAAGCCTTGGCTTAAATTCTGCACAGACCATGCGTCTCATCATCATTCCGCAGGCGTTTAAAAATGTTCTTCCGGCGCTGATTAATGAGATGATCGTGCTGTTAAAAGAGACTGCCATCATCGGCTATATCGGAACCATTGATATTACAAAGGCAGCGACCCTGGTACAGAGCCGTACGTACGATGCACTGGTTCCGCTTCTTTCCGCAGCGATTTTTTATCTGATTCTTGTTATGATTCTGACCTATTTCATGGGAAAACTGGAAAGGAGACTGCGTAAGAGTGACCACTAATGAAAAAGTATTAATCAAAGTTGAAAATCTGCAGAAGAGCTTCGAGGATAATAAGGTTCTGGACGGGATCAGTACAGAGATCCATCAGGGAGAGGTTGTCGCTGTCATCGGTCCTTCCGGTTCCGGAAAATCGACCTTTCTGCGTTCCTTAAACCGTCTGGAAATTCCAACCGGCGGAAAAATTTATTTCGAGGGCGTTGACATCACGGCGCCGGAAACCGATATTGACCATGTACGACAGAGAATTGGAATGGTATTTCAGCAGTTCAACCTGTTTCCGCATAAAACCGTCAAGGAAAATATCATGCTCGCCCCGGTGACATTAAAGCTGATGACACCGGAAGAAGCAGCGAAAAAAGCGTTGGAGCTCTTAAACCGCGTTGGACTGCCGGATAAAGCAGATGCTTACCCGGGAAGCCTTTCCGGCGGTCAGAAACAGCGAATCGCCATTGCACGCGCCCTTGCGATGAACCCGGATGTCATGCTGTTTGACGAGCCGACCTCCGCACTCGACCCGGAAATGGTAGGGGAGGTTCTTGAAATTATGAAGGAACTTGCTGAATCAGGCATGACGATGGTTGTCGTAACACATGAAATGGGTTTTGCAAGAGAAGTGGCAACCCGCGTGATCTTTATCAACGAGGGAAATATTCAGGAGGAGAATACGCCGCAGGAGTTCTTCGCAAATCCGCAGCATCCCCGGCTCAAAGAGTTTTTATCGAAAGTATTATAATAAAAAACGCTGTTCTGTATCATCAAAACACAGAACAGCGTTTTTGCATCTTATTTGGAAATCGGGCGGGTGGCTTCTTTCAGCCACTCTTTTTCGTCTCCTTCTAGATAAGGAGAAATCTTTTCATATACTTCTTTGTGGTAGTTGTTCAGCAGTTCCACATCTTTTTCGGTCATATACTGTGTGTCAATACCGTCAAGATCGATCGGAACCATGGTAACGAACTCAAAGCACATGAACTGGCCGTACATGTTCTTTTCTGCTTTGCGGCAGAGCATCAGGTTCTCAGTACGGATGCCGTGGCTTCCTTCGATATAGATACCCGGTTCATCGGAAGTAAGCATGCCCTCCTCAAGAACGGCGTTTTCCATCCGCTCCGGAACCATTTTCCAGCGGAAACCGTTTGGACGCTCATGTACATTTAAAAGATAACCGACACCGTGGCCGGTTCCGTGATTGAAGTCAAGACCTCTCTCCCAGAATGCCTGTCTTGCAAGGTAATCAAGGTTGATACCGATGCAGCCGTGGAGGAATTTTGCATTTCCAAGACGAAGGGTTCCCATCGCAGTGATGGTGAAATGTTCTTTTTCTTCCTCGGTCAGCGGTCCAACTACGATTGTTCTGGTAATATCGGTCGTTCCCTCATAATACTGTCCGCCGGAGTCCACTAGGTACATGCCTTTTGGCTGCAGAACAGAGAAATTGTCTTTCGTTGCCTGATAATGGCACATAGCAGCATTCGGGCCGTAAGCGGAAATCGTTCCGAAACTTGGCTCAATAAAGCCTTCCTGCTCCTTCCGGAAGGATTCCAGTTTTTCAGCAACGGAAACCTCATCCATTGGGATCTTACCGATATTCTTCTTTAACCAGTATACGAAACGGGTAACGGCAACGCCGTCTTTGATGTGGGCTTTTCGGATGTTTTCCATCTCAACCGGTGTTTTGACTGCTTTTAAAGAAGAAGCCGGGTTCATGACATTGACAATCGTATTGCTGCCCATGACACTCTGGCAGATCGTGTAGTTGACTTTGGCTTTTTCCAGAAGAATGGTTTTTCCTGTGATGCCGGAAACAAAATCATAAACAGCATCGTATGGATGAAGGGAAATGCCAAGATCAGCAAGATACTGTTTTACTTTCTCATTTAAGGTTTCTTCCTGAATGAACAGATGACTCTCGGTTTCTGTCAGTACGAGATAGGAGAGAACAACCGGGTTGCATGGAATATCGTTTCCACGGATATTCAGCATCCAGGCGATATCATCCAGTGCAGTCAGAATATGCACTTCGGCACCGTTCTCTTTCATCTTTTCGCGTACTTTTGCAAGACGCTCCGCAGCGGATTCACCGGTATATTTTGCATCAAGGATCCACACGGGTTCTGCGGAAAGTGCCGGGCGGTCCGACCAGATCTCACCGATCAGGTCGCTTCGATAGGAAAGAAAACGCTCCGGAAGTGTTTTCTCCAGTGCTTCGCCGAGCATTTCATTGACAACGCGGCCGTCAAAACCAATGGTCATGCCCTCTTTTGTATTTGCCGCCAGGTATTCCTCTACCGTCGGAACGCCTTCCTGGCCCATTTTCATTAAGGTAACGCCGGTTCCGGCAAGTTCTTTGGCTGCCTGTACGAAGTAGCGGCCATCGGTCCAGAGGCACGCTTCGTCCTGCGTAATCACAGCAGTTCCGGCAGAACCGGTAAAACCGGTAATATACGTTCTTGCTTTAAAGTAAGTTCCTACATATTCGGATTCATGATAATCGGCGGTCGGAACCAGATAAGCGTCCACGCCGTATGCTCTCATTTTTTCGCGGAGAGCAGCTAATCTTTCTGGTATCATAGTTTTTTCCTCATCTTTCTTTTCGAAAAATAATGTCGACATTTTTAAATGGGATGCCAACGTTTTTATTCTATCACATTTTCCAAATCTGTCAAAGTGATGATTGAGAATTTGTCTCACTGTTTTCCTGTTTTTGCGAAAATTTTTGTGCATTTGGAGATTTTTCCTATTTTTCAAGAGCTTTTTTGTACCATTTTCTGTACAAAAGAAGTAAGATAGGAAGAAGGAAAAAGCGTGGTGAAACTACGCGAAGAAGCAGAAACTATGTAAGAAAGGGGGACATACTGTAATGCATACAATATGTCTGAAAGACAACTGGACCTTAACGGTCCTTGGAAAAAATGTTTACGATATTCCGGAGACTCCAATTGAGACAAAGGTTCCGTCTACCGTTTACGGCACACTTCTGGAAAAAGGTCTGATCCCGGATCCGTTTTATCGTGACAATGAACTCGACGCACTGAAACTGATGGAGAACGATTTCGCATACGAGACAGAAATCGTGATCGGAGAGGAAGACAGAAAAGCGGACCGCCTGTTTTTACATTTCGACGGAATTGATACGATCGCGGATGTTTATTTGAACGGAGAGAAAATCGGCTCCGCAGACAACATGAACCGTGTCTGGGAGTACGATATTACCGATCTTGTTGCAGGTGATGCAGCCGATACCGTATATCAGGTAAAAGTGATTCTGCATTCCCCGACCAAATTCATTGCGGAAGAAGATACAAAATGCCCGGTTGGCGGATCCTCCGATGCAATGCCGGGATTCCCGCATATCCGTAAAGCAGCGTGCATGTACGGCTGGGACTGGGGCCCGCGTCTTCCAGATGCAGGACTGTTCCGTGAAGCTTCCGTTCTCGCAGTAAAAACAGCCCGTCTGGCGCAGGTATTTGTAGGCCAGGAGCATCACGTAACCGGAAAAACGGTTCACGGAAACGTTGTTGATTCTGTTCGCCTGACGGCAGATGCTGAGATCGAGTGGATGCCGGGAGTTACCAACGGAAATGTAAAAATTGTCATGACGGTTACTTCTCCGGATGGAAAAACCGTTCTGACCGCAGAAAGCGGCAGCATCGATCCGCTGACCCATTCAGCACCGGCAAAGAATCTGACTGGTCTTACGTGTGAGCTTCGCAGCAACCATGTACAGGCTTCTCTTACCGTAGAAAATCCGGAGCTGTGGTGGCCGAACGGTTACGGCGCACAGGCACTGTATCAGGTAAAGGTAGCGCTTGTTGCAGAGGATACCCTGGATACCTGGGAGAAAAAAATGGGTCTTCGCACCATCACGGTCAATACCGATCCGATGGAAGATGAAGTTTATGATGAGCACATGACCGGACAGGCACCAGATTACGACGACGGCGACAACATGGTTATGACAAACGGTGAGAAGAAAGTAATTATCACCGATAAAGCAGCAAAGACGGTAAAAGGCCGCAACTTTGCATATGAAATCAACGGACTGCAGATTTTCGCGATGGGCGCGGATTACATTCCGGAGGATAATATTTTAACCCGCCAGACGAGAGAACGTACCGATCTGCTGTTAAAATCTGCACAGGAAGCAAACTTCAATTCCCTGCGTATATGGGGCGGCGGATACTTCCTCGATGACTTCTTCTATGATGTCTGCGATGAGAGAGGACTTCTGATCTGGCATGACTTCATGTTTGCCTGCGCTTCCTATGAGCTGTCAGATCATTTTGAGGAGAATATCTCCACAGAAATCCGTCAGAATGTACGCAGACTTCGTTCTCATGCAAGCATTGCTCTGTGGTGCGGAAACAATGAGATGGAGACACAGTATGAAATGCTGGCATGGCCGAAATCCAAGAAACAGTATTACGATTATATCCATCTGTATGAGTACATCATTCCGAAAATCGTCAAAGAAGAGGATCCGGAGAAATTCTACTGGCCGTCATCCCCGTCTTCAGGTGGAAATTACGAAAACAGCAATGCGGAAAATGTCGGCGATACCCATTACTGGGGCGTATGGCACGGAAGCGAGCCGTTTACCGCTTATCGTTCCCACCATTACCGTTTCCTGTCCGAGTTCGGATTCCAGTCCTTCCCGTCCCTGCAGACTGTAAAACGGTTTACGGAAGACGGCGACCGCAACATCTTCTCACGCGTCATGGAAATGCACCAGAGAAATACGGCTGCCAACGGAAAGATCCTGAACTATATCTCACAGACCTATCTGTATCCGAAGAATTTCGATGAGCTTCTTTACTGCTCACAGCTTCTTCAGGCAGATGCCATCCGTTACGGCGTAGAGCATTTCCGCCGCTTCCGTGGTACCTGCATGGGTGCTGTTGTATGGCAGCTGAACGATATCTGGCCGGTAGCATCCTGGGCAAGCGTCGATTACTACGGAAACTGGAAAGCCCTGCAGTACGCAGAGAAGAAGATGTTCGCACCGATTCTGCTTTCCTGTGAGGAGCATGGAGAGATCGATCAGAAACCGTTTGTCAACACCCTGCCGCATCCAATCGATGTCAGTGCAGACCTTCACGTTGCGAATGAGACGGGTGAGCCGATTGTTGGAACCGTAAAATGGTCTCTGCGCCGTCCGGATTCTTCCGTAGTCAAAGAGGGAACCTTCGAGGTCAACGCACCGGCCTACGGCGGACAGTGGATGCCGCATCTTGATTTCAACGGTCAGGATCCGCTGGAAGTTCATCTGACGTATGAGCTGGTTGTCGATGGAAACGTCGTATCTTCCGGATCGACGCTGTTCTGTGCACCGAAGCATTACCATTTCGCAGATCCGAAACTTTCTGTATCGGTAGACGGCGATACCGTAACTGTAACGGCAGAGAACTTCGCAAAATCTGTCAGCGTAGAGACCGAAAACGGTGTGCTTCGCCTGGACGATAACTTCGTTGATATGGAAGCAGGAACAAAGACCTTCCGTATTCTGCCGACCGCAGACTTTACCGCCAAGGGAACCGGCGTATCGGGCGCATACCGCGTACGAAGCGTATACGAGACAGCAGAACGATAAGGCATGGAAAAAGGGCACGCAAAATGAATGCGTGCCCTTTTCTGCAAAATAACGTTATTTATTTTTTTCTGCCTGCATTTTTCTGGCCTGTTTCGGTGTGATTCCTTTTATTTTTTTATAACACCGGATGAAATAGCTGCAGTCCGGATAGCCGACTTCTCTGGCAATAAAAGAAACATCGTGACTGGAAAAAAGCAGCATGTTTTCTGCCGCATTGATTCTGGTTGCCGTAATATATTCTTTGCAGGTCATATTGTAGCGGCGGTAAAAATTCATGGAAAATGTGGAGTGCGACATGTTGCACATGGCGGCAAGTTTCTCTACGGTCAGTTCTTCAAAATAATGGGAATCAATGTATTCGGAAATCAGGTCAAAACTGATTTCGTAGGAAGGATGCACGCCGGGAGACGGAAAAGAAGTCCCGCTTTTCTGCCAATTCCGTACAAAACGGCTGATGATTTTCCGAAGATCCGCTGTAAGAATCATGGAATAGCCAAGCTCTTTATCCCGGTATTCCTTAAGAATATCCGAAAAAAGAGGAAAAAGGTCCATTTTCCGTACCTGCTCCGGAGAAAAAATACAGGGGCAGCGGAACGTGTGGAGGCCGTGCAGAATCGAACGCAGATCCAGCTCATCCGTCTTGCAGGTGGGCAGAAGATTGGGGTCAAATTTAATCACATCATACTGCACCGGAACAGACCCTTTTGCAAGCGCGATGGAATGAACGCATTTGGGCGGAAAAAGGATCACGGATCCTTCCGTTCCGATGGATGTCACATTATCAAGGGAAACCTCAATTTCTCCTTTCAGAACGTAGAGAAGTTCTACATAATAGTGCCAGTGAGCAGGAATCGGAAGGGAGTCCCGCGTGCTGTCAAAAAGAAAAGCCTCATAAGGAGAGGCGATGGGGTCGATATATTCATATAAGTTATTCATAGATGTCTCACTTTTCGTTCGTAGTGGATGTTCCATACTGACTGTGGATGGAAACAAACTTCTTTTAGTATATAGTGATTTTATATGATTTGCAAGAAGGAATGAAGAAAGGAAAGGTTACAAGATTATCATCATGCAAAAAACAACAAATGATATGACGCAGGGCAACAGCATGAAGCTGATTTTTCAGTTTTTCCTGCCGATTCTGATCGGAAATCTTTTTCAGCAGCTTTACAGCTTTGTGGATTCCATGGTCGTTGGAAAGGGGATCGGAGATGTGGCCCTGGCAGCGGTTGGAAATACCAGTTCGGTACATTTTTTGATTCTCGGCTTTGCCATGGGGCTTACCGGAGGACTTGGGATCTGTATTTCCCACTCCTTTGGAGCGAATGATATCGAAAAACTGCGGAAAGAAATTGCGATGTCGGTTTATATCTGCCTTGCCATTGGAATTGTAATTACGGTGGGCAGTCTGTTTTGGATGCGCCGTCTGTTTGTCTTTCTCCAGACACCGGAGGATATGATGACAGACACTCTGGTTTATTTTGGAACCATTCTGGCGGGCAGTACCGTTACCATTTTTAATAACTTTGCCATGACGCTGCTCCGGTCCGTCGGAAACAGTAAAGTGCCGCTGGCTTCTATGATCGTTTCGTCGGTGGTCAATATTGTGCTGGATCTTCTATTTGTATTTCCGTTTGGCATGGGCGTGTTTGGAGCGGCGCTTGCAACGGTTCTGGCGCAGGTGGTTTCTGCCCTTTACTGTCTGGTATATATCCGGCGCGCCGCAGAACTGCTTCCGCGGAAAACAGACTGGAGGGCAGATGGTGTACTTCTTGGCGCACTCGTTGGAAAAGGCCTGCCGGTAGCTGTGATGAATTCTGTAACTGCGGTGGGCGGTATGGTCCTTCAGGTTTTTGTCAATCAGATGGGAACGGCTTATGTCGCGGCTTATGCTGCATGTATGAAGGTGTGCGGTCTGTTCGAGCAGCCGGGTATAACACTTGGACTTGCACTTCTGACTTTTACAGGACAAAATTATGGAGCCGGAAAATACGACCGGATCAAACAGGGAGTCAGGGCAGGTGTCGTGCTTTCTGTCCTTGTCAATCTTCCTTTTGCAGCACTGGAAATTTTCTGCCCGAAGTTTCTGGCATCCCTGATGCTGAATGATGCGACAGTCATTTCCTATACCTGTATCTTTCTGCCGGTTACCGGAGTTGCCCTGTTCGCCCTTGGCGGGCTGTTTGTCTTCCGAAACGCCTGCCAGGGAATGGGAAAAACAGTTCTGCCGATGGTGTCCGGGATTGTGGAGGTTGCCATGCGCGTCATGGTTGTGCTGCTTTTAGAACCGCGCCTTGCGTTCCGCGGAGTGGCATTCGCAGAAATTTCCGCATGGGTCGGAGCTGGAGTTATGCTTATGATTACCTACTTTTTTTATCAGAGGCGGCTCTCCGGGAAAACTCCAGATGTGAGAGGATAAAAGGAGAAGTTATATGTAAAAACCCTGCCTGCACAGCTTTGTAACATAGTCTTTTCAAAGACTGAAAAACTGTGCGGGCAGGGTCTTTTGGTTAAACAAGCGTTCCCATATAGTAGAAGCCGCGGCATTCGTCCAGGGAAACGTTCTGCAGCGTTCCGATCATCGAAGCATCTCCCGGGAAATGAACCAGCGTATTGTTGCTCATACGGCCGGTGACAAGAGAAGCGTCCTGCTCATTGATACTTTCCACCAGAACTTCCTGTACGGTATGAAGATGTCTTGCGGTTACCTCGCGGGAAATTTCCTGGACCTCGGCAAGAAGACGGTCAAAACGGTCTTTTACAACATCCGCCGGGATCTGGTCTTCCATGGCAGCTGCCGGTGTTCCGGTTCTTCTGGAATACTGGAAGGTAAACGCGCTGTCGTAACGAACGCGGCGGACCACATCCAGTGTTTCCAGAAAATCTTCTTCGGTCTCACCAGGGAAACCAACGATAATATCTGTTGTCAGAGAAATATCCGGCACTTTTGCGCGGATTCGGTCTACCAGGTCAAGATACTGCTCTTTGGTATAACGGCGGTTCATCAGTTTTAAGATACGGCTGCTTCCGGACTGGAGCGGAAGATGAAGATGGAGGCAGACCTTCTCGCAGTCGCGCATTGCATCGATCAGTTCTTCCGAGAGATCCTTCGGATGTGAGGTCATGAAACGGATGCGTTTCAGCCCTTCAATCTGATTTGCCTTGCGCAGAAGCTGTGCAAACGTCATCGGCTCCTCGAGATTCTTTCCGTAGGAATTGACATTCTGACCAAGCAGCATGATTTCAACAACGCCGTCTGCAACGAGGCGTTTGATCTCTGCGATGATTTCCTCCGGCTTCCGGCTGCGTTCGCGGCCGCGCACATACGGTACGATACAGTAGCTGCAGAAGTTATTGCAGCCGAACATAATATTAACACCCGACTTGAACGGATATTTGCGGTCAACCGGGAGATTTTCCACGATTTTGTCGGTATCTTTCCAGATATCGATCACCATGCGGTCCTCTGTCATGCAGCGGACAAGATACTCGGCAAAGCGGTAGATATTATGCGTTCCGAAAATCAGGTTGACGAAATGGTAGCTTTTTTTGAGTTTTTCGACAACAAGCGGCTCCTGCATCATGCATCCGCAGAGGGAAATAATCATGCCCGGATTTTTCTTTTTGTACTTGCCAAGCTGTCCAAGGCGACCGTAGACACGCAGATTTGCGTTTTCACGGACGGTACAGGTGTTGTAAACAACAAAATCGGCATCTTCGGTCTCCACAATGTGGTAGCCGACGGTTTCCAGAATTCCCTCCAGCTTTTCGGAATCTCGGGCGTTCATCTGGCAGCCGAAGGTTGTGATGCAGGCAGTCAGATACTCTTTTCCGTTTTGTTTTGCACGCTCCGGTACGAGCTGCTGTTTTAAAAGTGCCATAAAGTAATACTGACGCTGCGGTTCTGTCTCCGGCGCCGGAACAGTAATGTCAATATTTGCAAGATCAATACCGGAAACCTCGGCATCCGGAACGTTTCTGAGATCTATCTTCATAAATGAAACCCTTTCTTTTTCAATATAAAATGCTAAGTACAGTAATCATGAGACGGTATAAAATGCCGTGAAAAAAGACCCGTACAGCCGGATCTTCTTTTTATTTTAGCGTATCTGATACAAAATAGCAAGAAAAACAAGATTGAAAACAGTAAAAACCAGGATATATTTTTTGCGGCAGGAAGCGTCTGCGGCCGTAATCTGGCGATAGGAGATCAGGCTTGCCATAGATGCAATTAAAGTCCCGAGGCCGCCGAGGTTGGTTCCTACAATCAGTTCCGGGATTTCTTTTGTATATCCGGAAAGCAGCATGGCGGCAGGAACATTGCTGATGATCTGGCTTGTGAGGACGGAAAGAAGCCGTTCGTGTCCGGTAATCATCTGTTCCAGATAAATACGAAGCGCTGCCATTTGTTTCATGTTTCCAATAAAAAGAAAGAAAAACACAAAAGTGAACAAAAGAGAGTAGTCTGCTCTGCGGTAAAGGCTGCGGTTCACCAGGCAGATCCCGGCAATCGTGATCAGAAGCAGAATACTATGCGGGAGAAGTTTGGCAACCGTAAGAATACAGCAGAAAAAAAGAGCTGCAAAAACTGCGATTTGCCGCGGATGAGTAATCGCTTTTTTCTCCAGGGAAACGGAAATTTTCTTTCCGGAGAAAAACAGAAAAATGCAGATCAGAAAAAGAACTGCAGCACCCAGAGTATAAGGCAGCATCATAAGCAGAAAATGCAAAAGGGAAAGTCCGGAAAGCGAATACAGATAAAGGTTCTGCGGATTGCCGATAGGAGTAAACATACTGCCAAGGTTTGCAGCCATGGTCATAAAGGTGACAAGAAGTATTTTTTTCTGCTCCATATGGCACATTCGCAGAAGCAGAATGCCAAACGGAACAAAGGTAATCAGAGCGACATCATTGGTAATCAGCATGCTGCAGAAAAAGCACAGGGAAATCAGAAGCAGAGCAACCATCCGTTCTGAGTTTACATGCCGGAGAAGACTGGTGCCAAGCCAGTCAAATACGCCACATTCCCGCAGACCCGCGACAATCAGCATCAGACAGAACAGCAGGATCAGAGTATGAAAATCCAGATAGCCAAGATACTGTGGACCGGGAGGACAGAAAAAGCAGGAAAGCACTGCAAGAAAAAAAGAGACGGTAAGCACTGCATCTTTTTGAAAAAAGGAAATCAGTTTTTTTATCATAAAAATCATCCTTTCATGAATAAGCAGGACTGATGTTGGAAGATCGAGATGAAAAATCAGGCTGCATATTTCGGATACCGCAGATTATTATATAAAAGATATGGAAAAGATGCAAGAAAAAGGTCCAAAACCGAAAAAAATGCGGTTTTTCAAAAAAACGACAAATTTTTCCAGTCAATTCTTGACAATCAACAAAAATCGCGTTAAAATTGCTCCAGTCGTGTAAAAGCAAATTCTGAGAAAAGAAAAAGTAAATGCAGACAAATCGTTTTCAGAGAGCTGCCGGAAAGGTGCGAGACAGCAACGAATCTGGATTGAAAATCATCTTGGAGAAGGAAAGCCCAACGAATCGGCCGTGTATCGTACTATGTGCCGGAATTCCAGTAGGTTTTCACGGGAGTTTCCCGTTACAGAAACCGCGTATGCTTGTGCGTTGTATTCGTGCTTGTTTCAAAGAAGAGACAAGGGTGGTTGCGGGAAAAGAACAATTCCGTCCCTCGTTGAGGGGCGGATTTTTTTGTTTGTCAGCTGCAAATTCACCCCGGTAATACAGCCTGGCAAAGAATAGATCCTGCTGGAACATTGTACCTGACAGCGGGAAAAGGGAGGAAACATATGAAAGTGTACAAAAAAATCATGAATGGACTGGCGTTTGTTGAGAAACTGGTTCTCGTGCTGTCCACGATCCTGATTGTTGTGCTTACGGTGGGAAACGTTCTTTCCCGTAAGGTACTGCATCAGTCCTGGTCATTTACCGAAGAGCTTGTCGTTGCGGTATTTGTCCTGATTACACTTCTCGCAGCAGCGCTTGCTGCCCGTGACGGAGAACTGGTCAATCTTTCTTTGCTGCCGGACCGTCTTTCTGCGAAGGCGAGAAGAATCCTGCTGGTTGTCAACACAGCATTTAGTGTTGCCTTTACCGTAGTTCTGTTTAAATACGGCATGGACAAGGTACTGACCCAGCTTGCCAACGGAAAGAGAACGTTCGTTTTAAACTGGCCGGAATGGGTTTTCTGGTCTTTCGTACCGATCGGCGCAGCCTGCATGACGCTGCACATGATCGAATATCTGATGGATACATTCGTAAAAGCAAAAGAGGAGGGACAGAAAAAATGATCAGTGCAATTCTTTTTCTTTCATTCTTTGTTTTTCTGATCCTTGGTATCCCGATTGGCATCTGCCTTGGTCTGTCTTCGATCTGCGCGATCCTGTACTCCGGTACATCCCTGACCATCGTAGCAACCAATATGTATTCCGGTATCAGTAAATTTTTGCTCCTTGCCATTCCGTTCTTTGTACTGTCCGGAAACATTATGGCAAAAGCGGGCATTTCCAAACGACTGATTCGTTTCGTCGACACCTGCGTCGGCCATAAAAAGGGCGGTATCGCGATCGTATGCGTTATCGTAGCCTGCTTCTTTGGCGCGATTTCCGGTTCCGGTCCGGCAACCGTAGCAGCACTTGGTATGGTTCTGATCCCTGCCATGATTGAGCGAGGCGGATTTTCTGCTCCGTTTTCCACGGCCCTGATGGCGACGTCAAGTTCGATTGCGATCGTCATACCGCCGAGTATTGCATTCGTTGTTTATGCATCCATCACAGGCGTATCCATCGCCGATATGTTCACAGCAGGTATCGTTCCTGGTATTCTGATGGGTGTGGCCCTTGTCATCGTTGTTCTTCTGGAGGCAAAGAAACACAACATTCAGCCGACCCAGAAAAAAGCAACAGCCAAAGAAAGATGGGATGCTTTTAAAGATGCTTTCTGGGGATTCTTAATGCCGGTCATCATCCTTGGCGGTATCTATGGAAGTATTTTCACCCCGACCGAGGCAGCTGCCGTTTCCGTTGTATACGGTCTGTTTGTCGGAATCTTTATTTATAAAGAGATCAAACTGAAAGACCTGTGGGATCTGATGGTAGATTCTGCCAAAACAACCGGTGGAATTATGCTGATCGTCGCAAGTGCTTCTCTGTTCTCCTTTGTCTGCACAAAGTTTGGTATTGCGCAGGCAGCGTCGGATCTTCTTGGAAGCGTTGCTCATAACCAGTTTGTATTCCTTCTGATTGTCAATATCATTTTCCTGATTGCAGGATGCTTTATCGATGCAAACTCTGCCATGTATATTTTCATCCCGATTATGCTTCCGGTCTGCAAAGCCCTTGGCTATGACCTGATAGCATTCGGTATCGTGGCAACGGTCAACCTGGCCATCGGACAGGTAACTCCGCCGGTCGGTGTCAACCTGTTTGTCGCCATTTCCGTAAAACTGAAAAAAGGAATGGAAGTTACCATTCAGCAGATTTCCAAAGCCGTTATGCCAATGATCGCAGCATCGGTAGCAGTTCTGCTTCTGATTACGTATGTTCCGCAGATTTCCACGTTCCTTCCAAAAGCACTGGCAAAAGACGGAGCTTATACCGGAACGGTAGCTGCAGCAACGAATTCCGATACTTCCAGTGGCGATGGTGCGGATGGCAGCACAGCAGGAAATTCCTCCGGCAATGAGGATTACAATGATATCGCTGATTACAGTGACCTTGGATGGGAAGAGCAGACCTGGAACTTTACCTGCTCCACCACCGAGAACAGTACCTGGGCAGAAGGCGGACGCAAGTTCGGCGAGCTCATGGAAAAAGCAACCGGCGGCAAGATCAAAGTCAATGTATACGCTGCAGACCAGCTGACCAACGGAAACCAGTCCGAGGGAATCCAGGCACTGATGAACGGAGATCCGGTACAGATTTCGATGCACAGCAACCTGATTTACTCTGCATTTGACCCGAGATTTAACGTCGTATCTCTTCCGTTCCTGTTTGATTCCGTAGAAGATGCGGATGCCAAACTGGACGGCGAGGCAGGCGAAAAATTAAAAGCAATCCTCGATGAGTACGGCCTGCACTGCATGGGAATCGCCGAGAACGGTTTCCGTCAGCTGACCAACAGCAAGCAGGAAGTAAAAACCGTCGATGATATGAAGAACCTGAAAATCCGTGTAGCAGGAAGTAACCTGCTGATGGAGTGCTACAAACGCTGGGGTGCCGATGCGACCAACATGAACTGGTCTGAGACCTACACCGCCCTGCAGCAGAAAACCGTAGAAGGCCAGGAGAATCCGCTTCCGGCTATCGATGCAGCCAGCGTACAGGAAGTACAGCCGTACTGCTCCATGTGGAATGCAATTTATGACTGCCTGTTCTTCTGCATTAACGGAGACATCTATAACAATCTGACCCCGGAGCAGCAGAAAGTTGTCGATGAGGCCGGACAGAAAGCCGTCGATTACGAACGTGCGATCAACCGTGCCGGTGACGATGAGATCATGAACCGCTGGCAGAACGAGAACGGTGTCAAGATCACAAAATACGAAGATATGGACATCGATTCCTTTAAACAGGCGGTAGACGGTGTAGATGCCTGGTATCAGAACGAACTGGAAAGCCAGGGCTATGACGATGCCAAAGATCTGATTGAAGCCTTTACAAAGAAAGATACATCTTCTGCAAGCACCTACGATGTAGAAGACAGAAGCGATCTCGACTGGCCGGAGCAGACCTGGAACTTCACCTGCTCCACGACAGAAACCAGTACCTGGGCAGAAGGCGGCCGGAAGTTCGGTGAGCTGATCGAAAAAGCAACCGGCGGCAAGATCAAAGTCAACGTATATGCCGCAGACCAGCTGACCAACGGAAACCAGTCCGAAGGTATCCAGGCACTGATCGATGGAGATCCGGTACAGATTTCAATGCACAGCAACCTGATTTACTCTGCATTTGATCCGAGATTTAACGTCGTATCCCTTCCGTTCCTGTTTGATTCCGTAGAAGATGCGGATGCAAAACTGGACGGCGAGGCAGGCGAAAAATTGAAAGAGATCCTTGATGAGTACGGCCTGCACTGCATGGGAATCGCCGAGAACGGTTTCCGTCAGCTGACCAACAGCAAGCAGGAAGTAAAAACCGTCGATGATATGAAGAACCTGAAAATCCGTGTCGCAGGAAGCAACCTGCTGATGGAGTGCTACAAACGCTGGGGCGCCGATGCCACCAACATGAACTGGTCCGAGACCTACACGGCCCTGCAGCAGAAAACCGTAGAAGGCCAGGAAAATCCACTTCCTGCTATCGATGCAGCCAGCGTACAGGAAGTACAGCCGTACTGCTCGATGTGGAATGCAATTTATGATTGTCTGTTCTTCTGTATTAACGGAGACATTTATGACAGTATGACACCGGAGCAGCAGGAAGTGATCGATGAGTGCGGTCGTCTGGCAACACAGTACGAGCGTGAGATTAACCGCGCCGGTGATGATGAAATCATGAACCGCTGGCAGAATGAGAATGGTGTAGCCATTACCAATTATGAGGATATGGACATCGATTCGTTCAAACAGGCCGTAGACGGCGTGGACGAGTGGTATCAGAAAGAACTGGAAGGCCAGGGATATGATGATGCCAAAGAGTTGATTGAGACGTTTACAAAAGAGGCAGTTTCGTAAATATCTTTATAAGATTTGCTGAGCTTGCCTGAAAAAATAATGTAACAAACTACATATTTGGTAGAAAATAAAAATTCATCCATGACTTGGAGGTCTCTGGTGAGACTGCTTCCGGGCGTGGGTGGATTTTTTTATTTGAGTTTTCCAGGAAAACAGGTATACTGGATGGTATCAGAAAACGGGAGATTTGAATCAATGAAACAGAAAAAAGAACGGGAAAAAGAAATCAGTCAATGGCCATGGATTTCCATGCTGCCGTTCGGAATCCTGGCGGGATACTGGGGAGATAAGGAAGTGCGGATCACGGCAATTTCAGAATATGGCTTTCAGACCCGGCTTGCGACACCGACTACAGTTGAGCAGAAAAATGCGCCGTGGGAACTGGCATTTTACGATCAGAAAACAGCATCCTACCAGCGGATTCTTCTTCGTGATGCGACTTTTCTGCAGGAAAAAGAGGAAGATTTTGATGTTGTTTATACCTTCGCCACGGAACAGGAAGATTATCAAAATGCGGTACAGCGCCTTGCCCTGCAATACAGCCAGTATATTCGCTGGAAAATGGAGGACGATGATGCCGCGCTTGCAGAAGAGATGACAGGATATCCTGCGGAGCAGGACGCGTTTCATCTGGAAAGCCTGGAAGAGCAGAAGAAGGTATGGTTTTCCGGGGTCGGGAAGGAAACATTTACGGCATTGCAAAATGGCTTTGCGGAATCCGGGCAGCCTGGGCAGCCGGTCGAGCTGGCGCTCGAACTGGACCGGCCGGAATGGTATACGGCGTATCTTTCGATGGAAAGTGCGGTGTTTTTTGATGCTTATTTTCGGAAAAACCAGATTCCAGATCCGCCGATTTTTCACCCAGACCGGCTCTATATAGGAAATGCTTTCTGCCCGCATTTGGCACCAACGGAAGAGGAACTGTTCGCACTGATGGATAAAGCCTGCCGGGAGTCGTTTGCGGTTACACTGGTCTTTCCTTTCTTACTGGAAGGAAATCTGCTGGAAACACAGCAGCGGCTGCAGCGTCTCGTCGAATGGTGTGAACAAAAGAACAAAATCATCGAGATTGTCGTAAATGACTGGGGAACGGCCCATCTGGCAGCTCAGCTTCCGGTGTTTTCCCTCTGCCTTGGCGTGCTGCTCAACAAACGGAAAAAAGATCCGCGGATGGCTTATAAGCTGGGGGACCGTACACTGTTTGAACAAAACAGCGTCCACGCGGCATTTTACCGGGAGTATTTGAAAGAAGAATTTCGGATGGAACGGTATGAATGGGAGAGCTGCGGCGATACCAGTACAAGGAAGTTTCCAGAAGGGAAAAACAGTCTTCATCTTCCCTTTTATCAGACAAATACTTCGCAGTATTGTCCAATGTATGCAGCGTGTATCAAAGGAAGCCGCGGCGCGCAGACGCCGGTGAGGAAATGCCCGGAGTTTTGCGAAAAACAGACATTTTTATATCCGGAGCATCTGCGGATGGCAGGAAGATATAATTCGCTGTTTGGGATTGATTTGTCGGTTTTGCAGGAGCCAGAAGCGATGGGGAAGATGTATGGGCTGCGAGGGATAGATCGGATTGTAGTGAATTTGTTATAGTGACATCTTAAGAAGCATGTTCATAGTTCGTATTTCCAACTTGATAGAGCTGCCAATTCGTGATAAGATGAAAAACAACAGGAAGGGGTGCAGACTTCTCTGAAATATTTTTGAGGAGGCGTATGCACATGGGAAAAGCGGACATTGTTACCAAAGCATACATGCGAAAGAGTAACATTTTTGCAGATGCGTTCAATTATTTGATCTATGACGGGAAAAAAGTTGTTGATCCGGAAAAACTGACAGAAGTTGATTCAACAGAGATTGCCATACCGTTTGGCGCAACAGAAGAGAGAAAAGAGGCAAAAGAGACAACCGAAATGACAGAAGATCCGGTCCAGAAATATCGGGATATATTGAAAACAGCTGTGATTATGCAGGAAGTGGAAACGTATTATCTGCTTCTTGGAATTGAAAACCAGACAGACATTCATTATGCGATGCCAGTTCGAAATATGATATACGATGCCTTACAGTATGGCAGACAGGTTACAGACACTGCGGCAAGACATCGAAAAAACAGAAAAAGTGCAAAACAACAGGAAAAAGACCATGGAGATGATTACACAAAAGCAGAATATTTGTCTGGATTCTATAAGGACGATGTCCTGAAACCAGTAATTACACTGGTAATTCATTTCGGAACAGATCCATGGGATGCGCCGTTGTCTCTGCATGAGATGATGAACATTCAAGACGAGAATCTGCTGCGTTTCGTGCAGGATTATCGGATTCATCTAATAGACCCGGCAAGGTTAACCGAAGAAGATTTGGAGAAATTTTCTTCCAGTCTGCGGGAAGTTATGGAGTATATCAGGTATTCAAAGGATAAGAAAAAGCTATTAGAAATTTTAAAGGATAATCCGCGCATGATGCTCGACCGGAAGGCAGCAGTGGTGATCAAGACCATTACAAATACACCCATAGAAATTCCAGAAGAGACGGAGGTGATTGATGTGTGCAAAGCGGTAGAAGATATGCTGAAAGAAAGCAGAGAACAAGGTATTGAACAGGGTATTGAGAAAAAGCGTTGGCAGCATGGTTTGAGGGGAGTAAAGAGTCAGAAGTATTATGATATGATTAGCGCCTATTAGGAAAACACACTGTCAAAGGGGTTTGTAGCGGGGGTTAGCCCGCTACTGCGGTATCTTCCGTAGTGTTGATTTCAATGTACTCGGCAATCTTGCGGAGCTCGTCAGCAAATTTGAATTTCACGCTGATATTGCCGTTTTCATAGACCTTGATATAGTCCACAAGTTCAACCAAGATTTCACGGTTGAGGGCTTCAATGTTCTGATACTTCATAAAGGCTACCAGTGCAGGATGCTCATTGTCCACACCGTTTGCCAGTTCTGCGCGTTCAGCGTTCAGCCGGGTAAGCACCGCGGAAATATCAGAAGTCTGCCGTTCATAGTCAGCCTTCATATCCCGGTATTCCTGCTGGGTGATTTCACCGTCTTTCCAGTCCTGATAAAGAGATTGCTTGTAGCGTGTTATCTTTATCAGTTCCCGCTCTTTTGCAGCTATCAGATCGTCCAGTCGGTAAGACTGGCTTTTTTTGATTGGAGCGGAATTGATCTGCGTTACGATTTCTGAGTAGGAAACAGCTAAATGTACCTGATGCTGTACGGCGAACAGAACAGCAGCCTCCAGCCGTTCATGCTTGATTGAGTGCATGGTGCAGGCTGTCCGGGAACGGTTCTTGTAGGTTGAGCAAGAATAATATACATTGTTGTTCTTGCTAACGCATCGGGTAATGGCCCGCCCGCAATCGGCACATTTCAGAAAGCCGCTGAATAAATGTACCTCACGGCCTTTCGGGGAAGTACGGGTATCACGCTGTAAGAGAGCCTGTACCTTATCGAAAGTTTCATAGTCGATAATGGCCTCATGTGTTCCAGCCACTTCCACCCATTCCTCGCGGGGAACAGCTTCAATCTGGTGTACCTTGTAGCTTTTCACCCGGCTCCGGCCTTGGGCTAAGTCCCCGGTGTAGGTCGGATTGGTAAGAATGGAGTGGATCATGCGGGCTCCCCACATAGGATCGTCATACCCTCTTGTCGAAACAGGCAAGCCCTTTTGTACCTTGTAAGCCGAGGGGCTCGGTACGCCGTGTTCGTTCAGGTACAACGCGATAGCACGTTTTGATGACCCTTGAATAAGCATTGTGAAAATGAGTTTGACATTTTCAGCAGCATCGGGATCAACAATCAGCCTGTGCTTGTCCTTTGGGTGCTTTACATAGCCGTAAGGAGCAAATGCTCCGATATACTGGCCGTTGCGCCGTTTGTAATCAAATACCTGCCGGATCTTTTTGGAAGTCTGATAGCAGTAATTATCGTTCATCACGTTTGTAATGGGAACGATGATATTTGAAACGCTGTCGGGGTTCTTGTAGCTGTCCACATTCTCAGCAAGGCTGATAAAGCGAACACCCATTTGAACAAACAGGTTGTCGATCAAACTTCCGGCATCGCTATAATTTCGTGCGAAGCGGGACAGGTCTTTTACTATAACGCAGTTGATTTTACCACTCATGACATCCGCCAAGAGCCGTTGAAAATCTTCACGGTTAGCGTCCGTTCCAGTATGTCCGTCATCTACATATTCCGTGATACTTTCAAACTCGTCAATGTTGCGTCGGTAAAAATCGTTCAGTAGGTCACGCTGGTTCTTTACGCTGTTGCTATCGTCTTTTCCTTTTTTCAAATCTTCCTTTGAAAGCCGGATATAGATGCCCAGCCGCCAGCGGCGGATTGTGTAAGAGGGAGAGAAACTCTGCTGATACCCTCTGTTTTTTGCTCGTGCCATTGTTCCTCCTTCCCTATCACATTACACTTATATTATAACTCTGTCCGGGGAGGACAACAAGGATGCCTCCACTTCGGGACACTTTGTCTCGAAGAAGCAAAACGAGCTGTAACCGAAGTTACAGCCCGCTTCTTTGCCGCAGCAGGAAATCCGTCAGCTTGTCTTGGAGAGATGGCCCGCTTTCAGCAAATTCAATTTTCACGCCAACACCACCGATGCAAAAGCAGTATGGATTTTTGACAGTCTGCAAAAATCGAGAGATGCGCTCCTTTCGGGAAAGCGCATTGTCAAAGGTCATACCGCTCACATCAGGCAGGGACTCGGCAGCCACCGCGCCAATGTCAACGCTTCTCATTTGTTCAAGTTCCTGTGTAGTTAATTTCACGGTAAACCTCCTTCGCAGATTGATAGAACGCCTCCCGCTGTTTGGTGGGGAAACGCAACAGGCCAGCACCACCGGGATGCTGGCCTGTTGCCTTACTCCACCTTGGGACACTTTGTCTCGAGGTTTATTATAGTTTTTGAATATTAGAGAGCGCCGCACATATTTACTTGGCCTGTCCAAAGACAATCGTTATTTTCTGTGCGGCGCTCTCAACGCAAGTAAAGCGACAAGCCCGGAGGAACAGGCAGCCAACCTGTTCAGCGCCGGATCATGGCCTTGGGATGGCCGGGCCCATTTACAGTGTTGGTGTTGTTCGCTCAATCTCTTTTGGGAAATGTCACCGCGCACCCACCGTCTGGCTCCACGTACTTACTCAGGGTTGCCGTTATTCCCTCGCGTTAGGAAGAAAACCTCCTCTCATAAACCGAGACATTTTTTCATCAATTCCAAGTGGGTTAAGAAGAAAAAATCAAAAAGTTTTTTTCATGCGTTCAAGGCCACGCTTGATCGACTGGCGAATAGACTCCTCATGTACGCCCTCGGCCTCGGCAATTTCCTTAATCGACTTGCCAAGAATGATATGTGCGTCAATTCTGCGGCCCTGGATCTCCGGCAGAGAATTGAGAGCGTTCCACAGACGAAGAAAGGTTTCCATCCGTTCAAGGAGCTCCTGCGGGGTCGGCTCATGCAGGCAAGCGGAATATTCAATCCCGTCATCGCAGTCCAGAGAATACTGCGCCTTGTGCCGGGAGAGCCGCCGCTGGTAGGCCATTTCATAGCGGGCATCGGCCTTGAATACCTCGGCCACCTCGTCAGAAACTTCGATAAGCTGATCCTGCGTGTACCAATAATAAAAATCTTTCAAATTGATAGTAGTCATCGTAAAATCCTCCATTTCAGTTTGTTCGGGGTTGGTCGGAAACGAAATGGAGTAACGGCGGAGAACGGCACCGCACCTCGGGACACTTTGTCTCGAAGTCTGGAAAGCAAAATGCGCCTGTGCGACACAAGGCCGCACAAGCGCACGAAAAAGTATTATCGGTTATGTACTGTTTAATTTCATGTTCAAAACCGGACTGCTCCGACGGAGGGGCTACGCTTTTTTTAGCTGGTGCAGATCACGCGAACAATGAAATAATAAAATGAACACGGCAAAATAACCTCCCATCGGCTACCGTGTCCCTACAAGTCGTCATTGGTTTGTGTAGACGCAAAGAAACGGCGGCTCTGAAAATCAAAGCCGCCGTTTCAAATGGGCGTGTTGATAGGCTGCTGTACGACGGCTTTTTTTCTTTTGCCGTCGTGCGGCAGCTTGTTCCTTTTGCGCTTATCTTAACAAGCAATCCTCACAGAAATGTCACTGACACACGCTGTTTCGACAGAATAATGGGCTGAAATCTCACGAACCTGTGAGATTTGAAAAACCGGGAGAATAATCTCCCGGTTTTCATCGCAAATATTTAATTCTGCCGCAGTCTCTCTACAACGCTTTGCTTAACATTTTGCATGAAAGTTATGACGGGGGTTGCCAAGCAGACCAGCAAAACAATAGCTGCGACAACCAACAGAGAAATTACAGGATAGTGAAAAGCTGCATAAGGAACCATTCTTCTAAAGGCTGAGTATATTGGAATATATATCGCTGTTCCCAGTGTGGCAAGCAGTAGGAAAGAAATACTCCAATAATACCCGCCTTCCCAAAGCAATACATTTCTAATTTGCTTTTTCGTCATTCCTATACTTTCAAGTGTTGCAAATTCATGTTTCCGAGTATTTACACTAACAACCATTGTGTTAATGAAATTCATAATTCCTATCAGCAAAAATACAGCGGACAACCCTGCGGCTATAATCCTTGAGGTCAGCAAATATCCGGCCATTTCTTGCTGCTTTTCATATCGTGACAGAATCGTAATGCCCGGTGACGAAGCAGTAATGGATTGAAGCTGCTCCATAATCCCTTTGTCATAACTGCTATCAATCGTATCAAAAGCAATCCGAAAGATTTTGGTTTCTCCAGACAACTTCTCTATTGCCTGCTCACTGATATACAAATCAGGGGCAGTACCTCTCTCATTTCCTCGACCATTCTGAAAATCAGCGTCCAGAAAGCCAGTTGCCACTGTAAAGACCTGTTCCCCGGACTCACCGACAACGGTGATTGCTTGCCCTGGCTGAATCAATAGGTTTCCCTCATCATCCGTCATAGCGGACAAAACCACCAACTCTCCCTTTTCAAAGGCGGTTAAGTCAATAGGCTTATCAAGCGTTTTATTAAGTTCTTCGATATATCTGGAATCTATTCCGTAAACGCCGCTCCAAAAATTATCTGTATAGTTTTTTCGTGTTTCCGCATTTGAAAAATCAAGACCTGATATGCCATCCAAGGAATCAATATATTTCCCGAATACATTTTCGTCGTAAATGACATCCATAGTGGGCCACGGTGAAGCAGAATAAGTGACGCGCAGATTTTCAATTCCCTGCATTGTTTCAATTTGCTGCAACATTTCATCAGAGAGCAGGTTTCCTTCTTCGGAAATGCTGTAAGTCAATGCGAAATCACTTTCTCCCCATTGATTTACAAAATTGTCGGGACTTAGGCTTGATAGTAGACCAGCAGAAACCAAAAACAATATTAAGCCTAAAAATAAGGACGCAAAAGTAAGGAAAGCGCTTTTAGGGTTTCTAAAAATATTATCTCGTGCCATCCGAGATAATTTTGTTCTATGGCTCTTATGATCTCGGTAACTCCTTGTATTTGCCTCCGTATAGCGTGAAGCCGCAACAGGAGAAATACTTGCAGCTATTTTCGCTGGTTTCATGCTGCCGATGATTGCAGTAAAAAATGTGAAGATTGCGGCACCCGCAAAAATAATGGGGGAAAAGGACACTATCTCCCCAAGGTCTGTATCGCTTGAGTACATCATATTCATGGCAAACGGAACAAGTCCAAGCGAAACAATACCACCGACAATCAGGCCGCTGGGAATACCGATCACCGCCGTTCTGAATATTTGAGAACGCACGATCCGCTTGATTTGTCTTTTTGTCGTGCCTATCGTTTTAAGCTGTCCATAGAATTGTGTATCTCTTGAAATTGAGATATACAGAATGTTATAAATCAGCAAATAGCCGCTGATAATGATAAAGACGATAATAGCAGCCAGTGGAAGAACAATGGTGGTGGAATTGCTCTGAGCAATAGGTACAATTTCAAAGGACTGACTTTCTGTAAACGAAATCTTCCGTTTTAGTTTTTCACAGGATCGCAGGGCATTACTGTCATCAGAAAAAGAAATCATTGCGGTAGACACACTATCAAAGGGAAGCCCTGTTTGTGTTGCAAAAAGCTCCGAAACATAAGCGGCACCACGGTTGCCTGCACGTGAAGCCGAATAATCTGTGTAATAGCCCGACAAAACAAATTCATCGGAGATATATTGATAATCTGTTCCGAGTTGATAGGAAAGGGAAATATTCATCCCTATCTGTGGATCATCAATCCCCATTGCACGCAAAGCCCATGTAGGGAGCATAATTTCATTTTTTGCTTGCGGATAATCTCCGTGTATATCCGAAATTGTTGGTACACGGTGTTCTTGCCATTCTGTTTCGTCTATCCAGGTAATACTCAGCAGGGCATCGTCCATTCCAGATGTATCAATGCTGCCCAATCTCTGACTGACACCAACTACGGATACCAAGCTGGATCGGCTCAATTCTTCATATTGTTCTTCTGAGAGGCTTGTAATTGCCACATCCGCAGTCGTGCCCATCGCACGAATTTGCTGCATTTGATAGGTTTCAAAATAACTGCACCCCAAACTAAATACAGATGTAATCATAAAGGCGGTCAAGAATAATGCGATGGTAACGAAAACATTTCTCTGCTTATTAGCGCGGTAGCTTCTTTTGGCAAGACGATTGATTGTTGCCTGATTATTGTTCCCAAATAAAATATCATCCATCAATGTCACCCCCTGTCACTGTGCGATTTTTCCGTCCTCAATACGGATAATTCGGTCGGCAAGCTGGGCAATTTCATTGTTATGGGTAATCATTACAAGCGTTTGATGGAACTTCTGACTTGTAACTTTCAGCAAACCAAGAACATCACTACTTGTCCGGCTATCCAAATTGCCTGTCGGTTCATCTGCAAGTATAATAGCTGGTTTGGAAACAAGGGCGCGGGCAATCGCTACACGCTGCTGCTGGCCGCCGGACAGATTGTTAGGCATACTGTTCAGCTTCCCATCGAGAGCCAACATTTTCACGACTTCATCCATAAACCGCTTGTCCACGGTATCACCATCCAGCTCCACCGGCAGGACAATATTTTCATAGACATTCAGCACAGGAACAAGATTGTAATTCTGAAAGATAAACCCGATGTTACGTCTGCGGAAGATGGTAAGCTGTTCATCCTTGAGTTTCGATAATTCTTTCCCTTTTACTTTAATACTGCCGGAAGTTGGCGTATCTAACCCGCCCATCATGTTCAGCAAAGTAGACTTACCGCTGCCGGAAGTACCAACAATGGCAACAAATTCACCTTCCTCAATGGATAGGGTCACGCCATCCAATGCTTTTGTAATGTTCGGTTCGGTGCCGTAATATTTCTTCAAATCTGTCGTTTGTAATATGTTCATATAGAACACCACCCTTTCTTTTTGATGGCTCTATCATAAAAGGTAAACCTCACAGAAATGTCACGGGAAACAAAATACCTCTGTTTAATTAAAGCTCAAATGTCATAGGCCTGTGACATTTTGTTTTTTAGCGTACTTATTTTATTGTCGAGGCAGAAAGACGGAAAAAGTTGAACCCCTCCCAACCTCGGATGTTACCCGGATATAACCGCCTTGCAAGGTTACGATCTCACGAGCCAGATATAGACCAATACCAATTCCATCTACATCATGTACGATGTCCTCTCGATAGAAACGCTTGAAAATTGCTCCCTGATGCTGTTCTGAAATGCCAATGCCTGTATCTGCAATGTCGATTTTCACATACATTTCCCAACTTTCAACCGAAACACGGATTTGACCGCCCTCCGGCGTATATTTCACTGCATTGTCCAAAATATTGAACAGTGCTTCGCTTGTCCATTTTCTGTCATGGGAAACGACCAAGTTCTCCGGGCAGTCCACTTGAACATTGATCTGTTTTTTCTCGGCGTTCAGAAGAATACCTCCCAATGCGGCGGCAAGCGTGTCATAAAGCGGCTGGCTTTTCTTTTCCAGAGAAATAACACCTGTTTCCAAACGAGAGGTTTTAATCATAGCCTGCATGAGAAAATCCAGTTTATCAAGCTGGCTGGCCTGTGCCGTTAGAAACTCTTTTTGTTTTTGCACAGGGACTTCATTTTCAAGCAGAGTGCTGTTAATCATTTTCAAGTTCGCAATCGGGGTCTTGACCTGATGGGAGATGTCGGAAATCAGTTCTTGCAGGTCAGCCCGTTCTTGTGCAATGCCGTTCTTGTTTTCCTGCATGACTTCATATAAACGGTTCAGCCGATATTCAATTTTATAGAAAAGACTTTCTTCTTCCACAGTCTGTTTCGGCTGCATATTCCCGGATAACATATCATCCATTAAACTGCAAAAAGCATCGGAGAACATTGCCAGTTTGCGGCGAACCAGCACCATAAAACAAACAGCGCAAACCAGCACAAAAATGCCGAACAATAATACATACCAGACAGCGGTTATATTTTGGGTCAGCCCATACAAAGCTGCTGAAACCGTCCCCATTGCCACCAGCAGGAGAACAGCAAAAAAGATACAGGCTTTGTTGACGGAAAGTTTTCGCACATTCATTTCAGCACTCCTCCGATCCACATATAGCCCATACCATATACCGTTTTGATATACTGACGGTCAGGTGTTTCGATTTTGTTTCGTACCCGGCTGATCGCCGCAGTCAGAGCGTGTTCATCCACAAAATTTCCGTCTGCGTCCCACAGCTTTTCCAACAAGACTTGCCGGGTCAAAACAATCTGCGGATTTTTCATCAGGATTTTCAAAAGTCGATATTCCAGTGGGGTGAATGTAAGTGGCTTTCCTGATAGAGTAGCACTCATTTCTGAAAAATTGATGGTCAGTGTGCCATCCTCATAAGTATCACCACCATATTGTTTTGTCAGCCTACCCAGCACTACCGCTAATTTCTTTTGAAAGACGCTCATAGGGAAAGGTTTTGTCACATAATCCTCTGCGCCCAGTTCATACCCTTTGAGCATATCGCTTTCCATATCATTTGCGGTCAGAAAAATAATAACGGTATCAGGGCGACGCTCTTTTATTTCCCGGCAGAAGTCAAAACCGTTTCCGTCCGGCAAATTTACATCCAGCACAATCAGGTCATAGTCCTGCTTTGTCAAGAAACTACTGGCCACTGATTTTGTCAGTGCAGAATCAACCGTATAGCCCGCAGTATTCAAGTTATAGCATAAAGTATTATTCAAAAGCCGATCATCCTCGACTACTAAAATTCGCATGGTATCACACTCCTTCATTTTCAGTATAGCACCCAAATGTCACAGAAACCTCACAATATTTCTGATTTTATTTTAGATACCAACCTCTGATCTTCGGGACAAATTGTCCCAAAGTTATAGGTATATTGTACCTCACATTTCCGCGATCATCAATTTTGCGTATGTGAAATTAAATAGTCAGTAGTATGAAATACACAGTCGTTCAAATAATATCACATGAAATGTAAAATCATATCAGGTGATGTTATGAAGATAGAACGAGATGAAAGACGCTTTGATTTTCACGATATAGGGCTCGCCATCAAGCGTGCAAGAGAAGCCAGCGGCATGACACAGGAGCAACTGGCCTATATTGTTGACCGCGCTCCGCGTACCATTATGTATAATGAAAATGATGGTCAGCATCCAAGCTTCAACACCTTTTATCAGATGGTTACAATGTTTGATATATCGGTGGATCAATACTTTTACCCGTCCCAGAATAGCGGGAGCGAGTGCAGGAAGCGGATTGATGCCATGTTGAACGCCTTGGACGAAAGAGAATTGAAAATCGTTGAAGCTACAATCCAAGCGATGAAAGCATCGAAAGAAACGGAGGAAACGTAAAAGAAAGCGTAACCTCCGTTTTTTGCGCCATGTTGCGGGTTGCGCGTTTTGGCAAGCAATTCGGGTGTGGCCACACTCCGAAATTTTTGCAGGGCGCAGGGCCCGCAAAAATGCTTGTTGGGGAGCTCCCCAAACCCGCTGTACTTCGGGACAAATTGTCCCAAAGTCCCGGTGCGCTGCACCGTAGTCTGCGGCCCGTCACTATCGTTCCTGGGCCTTATTTTCACGCTCGTCTGTTATGCCGAGCAGATGATCAATGTTCGCTTTTATTGCCACGGCCTCCCGCATTTGCCGCTGGGCCTCCCGGTATTCTGCATAAAGCGCTTTCTTTTGTCCCGCCAGCTCACGGCGGGATTTTTTTAGTGCTTCAATCTTAGGGAGCTTTGCGCCGTTCAGTATGGTGTTCATAGTATCCTTTGCCGCCCGGTAAGTGGCAAGCTCCGCTTCGTGCTGGGCCAGATACTTTTTGCTGTACCGCGCAGCTTTGTATCCATCAAACACCGGGCGAGTCTTGGCATAGTCCACCGTGGCAGCCATCAGCTCCGAGGTTTTGGAAAGAGCCTCCTCCGTTGTGCGGAGCTCGTCAGACAGCTTGTGAAAGTGATCCACCGCAGCCTCGGTGCTGGCCGTCAGTGCCGCATAGTCTGTCAGATGATGCTCCTGCAAATACTGGAGCGCGGCGGCCATTTGTTTTAGGTTGTAGACCTTGGCCCATCGTTCATAGGCCGGGCCCTTGCCTTGGGCCATACGCTCTTGAATGTCGATGATGAGATTAACTCGCCGTGGCGGAACCGTGGGCTCCTCGGGCAGTTTGGGGAGTGGACGTTCCCCGGCAATTACCGCCTTGATGTCCTCCGGGTCAAATCCAACTCCAAGTGTAGAAGCCCGGAGCCGGGTCGGTTTTTCCTGCCCGGGTGCAAGGAATGAGATGACACCGCCCCGCCCATGTTTCACCGCAAAGCCGGACTCCTCCATGAGACGGAGAAAGTCGGCAAAGTCCGTGGGCTTTTTCTCCAAAGCGGCGAGAACAGCCAGCCGCACCCGCTGCTTGGCAGAGGGTGGCTTTTCTCCGATCCACTGTCCATAGTGGAGAAAACGACCCTTGCTGTGCTGGCACGGATTTTGGATAACAGACAATTCATGTTCGATGCACACGCGGTCAGAGAGCCGCCGCAGGGCAAAGGACGAACCAATGAAATTATGAAATTTCCGGGAGCGGTCAAAGGCCGTCGCATTGAAATAAATGTGATTGTGGATATGGGCCTTGTCGGTATGCGTACAGACGAAGAACTGATACTTTCCCTTTGTCCAGCGCATCGCCGTTTCATAGCCGATACGGTTTGCTTCTTCCGCCGTAACCTCCCCGGGCAGGAACGCCTGCCGGATCTGAAAGAACAGGGCCCCGCGAGACACGGCCCGGCCTGTCTCTGCAAGGTATTGACTTTTTACCAGAAGAAACTCGGCGGGAGCCGTGTTCGGATCGCAGAGATAGGAAGATACGGCTCCCAGCTTTTCCGGGTTTAGGCCATAGGTGAAACGATCCTCCATCGTTTGAATTGCACTTTTTCCCGCCGCTGTTTTATAAGGGCGGATGTAGGTGGTCGCCGTAAAAATTCCTCCTTCCGGCAAACAGTATTTTTACTTTGGGACACTTTGTCCCGAAGTAGAAAAAGCCGGGGAGCGGTATCAACCACTCCCCGGACGGGTCAGAGCTCTACCAGCGCGGAGAGCTGTTTCAAAAGATCAGACAGCGGCCCCCACAAAGCAGCATAGTCCCGCTGTAAGGCTGCGAGTTCTTCGGGATAAATTGCGCCGTAGGTGTTGGCCTGAATTGCCACTTGGTTCAGATTGTTGGAGCAGCGCCGCTGGAGCGAAACCAGCTCACGAACAGGCGAAAGGTCAACATGAAGCACATACCCACTCAGGGCCATTTTCCGCATATAGGCTCCCATATTACGGATGCCAGCCTCCGCCATACGTTCTTGAATCAGGGCCTGCTCCGCCTCCGACACCATCACATGAAGATGGATCGGACGGCGGCGCTTTTTTGTCATCGCTCCTCACGCTCCCGGCTGCGGCAGGCGCGGGGCGGCTCCTTTACCTTATCCAGCGGCTTTTCCTGTTCGTCTGCCGGAACAGGGTGCGGCAAATGAAATTCACGGTGCAGGCGCAGCACCTCCAGTACAGACAATTCCTGTTCACGTTTCTTTTCCATACACGCTCCTCCTTATCTATCGCCACGGTCAGGCTGCCTGCGCTGGGGAACCAGTGCCTCCGGGCCGCGATCTGCCTCCGCCAACTTTGCCGCATTTTTCATCTGCTCGGCAATCGGACGGGGCCTGTCGGGATTATCAGGCGCAGGACGCAGCTCATAGTCGGATGCCTGTTTTTCCGTTAGCGGGCGGGTATAGGTAAGATAGCCCCAAGCCAAGAACGAGCCATTTTCCACCGGGATGCGCTGATCGTAATTGAAGATTTCATCCGGCTTGTTATAAGGCGGCTTCGGGAATGTCCCGATGTCCACAGGCCGCTGGGTCGAATAATACTTGTAAAGGCCGGGAGCCTCGGTCTGCCTGATCCCGACGTTATAAATACGCTGATAGTCCTGCACCCGGTCTGTGAAATCCTGTTCCATCGCGGTGCGGTCATTTCCATAGTGACCCCATTCATACTGCCGCTGGCCGTCCTTGTCATCATAGCAGGCCCATGTGACATAGCGGGATGGCGCGGTGGGATGTTCGCCCAATACAAATCCTCGTCCATTTTCCAGCATGACCGCCTTCAAAATGGCGTAGCCTTGATTTTTGTCCATAGTACACCTCCCATCATCGAGACATTTCTTTGTTTTCTCTTTTCACAAACGGCTGGAGCTGATAGGGGCTTGTACTGTCCTCGGGCCGCAGAAAGTCTATCCGGGCCGCAGCACGGATGGCGTTCTGGTTAAGCTGCCGCTGCCATGCCCCTTGGCTGGGAGCCCACTTAAAGCCGTTGCTATTCAGTTCCTGCCGCTGATTGGCATCGGGCTTTTCCTCAAAAATAAGCTGCAAACGATTTTCAGCCTCGTTGATTTTTGCCTCGCCTCCGGGGAATGTCCAGCCAGCAAACTCGGAGCGGCTGCTCAGTTCCTCAATGCGCTGGCGCACACGGCGGATGTTGGCGTTGTTGTTGGAAAGCAGATAGGCGGGGTATGGCTTGCTTTTGTCCAAGTGCCATGACTGCGCCATATCTGCTTTGAGCTTTTCGGCCTGCTCCGGCGTAAGCTCCGGGCAGCCGTCCAGCGTTTTGTGTTTCCGAAAATACGCATTGACTGCCTTCATGGTGGCCTGCAGGGACTCCAGCCCCTCCAGCTTTTTTGTCAGCTTTTCCACGGCCAGATCGTCATCCGCGCTGATCCCACCCATTCCAACAGAGCGGATTTTATCAAGCAGCTTTGAAATCTCCGCATACTCTCCATAGTTGCGATCCCGGGCGGCGTTCTGCTTGTGCTTTTTTGTCACAGGGAAATTGCCGCCCCCGGAGATCAGAATAGAGGGCACCCGGGCATCAATCACATTGCGTTCATTCAGATTTTCCGCAAGTTTCCGGGCATAGCGATCCACCAGCGCGTCAATCTTATCATGGTACATTGGATCGACACGGGCTTTCTGGCGTTCCGCCGCTGCATACGCTTCATCGACCATTGCCCGGTAGCCCGCCGTAGCGGAGCCCGGCTGATAGTCAGAAAAGCTGTTCATATCTTTTGCCCGCTTTGCGGCTTCTTCATTGATCGGATAATATTTCGGCATAGTACCTCCTTCCACAAAAGCCGGAACTTTGGGACAAATTGTCCCAAAGCCCCGGCAGCTAAAATGTTGACAGCATCTCACGGAAACAGGGGCGGACGTAGAAACATACGCCTTCCGCAGAAAAGGGCCTTAAAAAGCCTTGCTACAAGCGGATTTGTGATGGTCTAATTGTCAACACATCAGCTCCGTTTTTTCCGCATATATTCCCGCTGCTGTCTGCGGTGTGCCGCCTTTGCACAGGCCGCCGAACAATAGGTTTGCCGTTCATCAGGAGCCACGGCTCTGCCGCATACCGGGCAAGCCTTGAAATCCGGCCTTGGCCCCTCTGTCAGCAACGCAGCCTCCAGCGCCGGATCAAGGGGCAGAACTGCCTCGCGGAAGTAGCGGCAATAAGCCCCTGTCCAGCATTTCCCAAACATATAGCACTCGCAATCCAGCGGCAGGCAGCCGCAGTCCCGGTCATAGTTGGCACACCATTTTGACACCAGCCTGCGGATTGCCGCTTTTTCTGTCCGGGTCAGTTCTCGGCCCACAGTATCACCTCCCGTTGCCCGGTGGTTTGAGCTGCTCCCGGTAGCAGAACACGCAGCCGATCCCGCGCCAGTAAGGGCAGCCGTCACAACGGGAGCCCTTCGGCGGCAGGCTTGGCGGCACACCCTTAAAGTAGCTTTTTTCTTTCATAAATCCCTCATAGGGGTTATTTGTAAATCTCATTCATTATCCTCGCTTTCGGTATCGTCCTCGTCCCAAGGCGGCCCATCGTCCTCGGGATCGTCATAATCAGCCAGTTCCTCACTGTAATCCTCTTCGGGTACAGCAGCTTTTTCATGCTTCGGGCGGTAGATTTTGAAGTACCAGCCTGCACCGCCGCCCAGAACAGCCACTGCCAAAATCAGCAGAAGCGTCCCGGTATTACTTTTCTGCTGGGGCTCGGGTTCCGGCTCCTCCGCAGGTTCCGTCACCGGAGCGGATTCGGGAGCTGTGCCAGCACACTCGGTCATGTTGACCGCGCAGACCTCGCAATCCGTATGGATGGCTCCGGGCGCACATTTTTCTGTGCAGGAGCAGGCCGGAAGTTCTCCGCCAGCGGCCTCCAGTGCCGCCAGCAGATCGGCTTCATCCACCATGTTCAAAAAGTAGGTGTGATACTGTTCGCCGTCCTCGTCCACAGGCTTGTCATAGTCAATGACAATGTAAAAGGTGTTGCCGCCGCTGGTTTCCACCGTGATGAACTGTTTGTTGGTTGCGGCATCGTAGAGCAGATCGCGGGTCACAAGGTTTCCATCCTCCGAAAAGCCCTCGCCCGGGGTAATGGTAGGCGCTGGCTCCGGGGCCGGAGTTTCTTCCACAACAGGCGGTTCCTCATTCCCGCCGTCCGAATAGGCGTAGGCTGGGATCGCAAAGCCGCATAAAAGAACGGCGGAGCAAAGCCCCGCCGCCAACATACGAAAATGTTTCATATTCAGTTTTCCTCCTTCTTTTTTTCTTCGGACTTCGGGACACTTTGTCCCAAAGTACCGCCGTCCTTCAGCTTCTCAAACAGCAGCGGGAGCTCCGTAAGGGAAATGCTCATGCCGCGCACAATGTCCACGATCTCGCTGTTTTCTGCCTCCAGCTTTTTCTGTTCCAGTTCCTTGAGCCTGGCCTGCTGTTCACTGATTTTGGCCTTGACCTTATCAATCTCGGCCTGAATTTTCATGCTTTTGGTAGTTGCCATTTCAAAACCTCCTGTCACGGTAAACGCCCGTAGGCGTAAAAATGAGATTGCCAGTAGCTTGTATTCAAGTTTGCGTAGCCGATGGGATCTCCGCAATGCAGCATTTTTCCATCACCGACATAAATCCCGCAATGGCTCACGCCCGGCGTGTCATAGGTGCCTTTGAAGAACACCAGATCACCGGGTTTGGGAGAACTGGTCGGCGTACAGATGTTATAGAGCCCCTGGGCTCCCAGCCTGCCCACATTCCAGCCGGAGTGATTGATAACCCACGAAACGTACCCCGAGCAATCAAAGGAAGTGGCGGGAGAACTGCCGCCCCACACATAGGGATAGCCGATGTATTTCTGCGCTTCGGCAAGCATCGCGGCAAAGGTTTCATCGTCCAGATATTCTCCGGGCACTTCGTAATCACCGGGTTTCCCGGTAATGTACTTGTTCACATAGGGAGAATCTGGGAACAGATCGGGGCGGTTTCCCAGCGTTGCCATATAGATGGCATACCGTGAAAGCTGCTCCTCGCTCATGACATATACGGGCACATGGGATAAATCAAAGTTCTCCAGCGTGACCGTACAGATGTAATAGTCGTAAGGCACCTGATAGGTGTCCGTATGGGAGTTGCCGTCCTCGTCCGTCCATGTGTCGGTTTCCGTACGATACCGGGTTTCCACCACCACATCCTCGGTCAAAATGTACTGGCGGTCAAAGAGCATTTGCAGCGTTCCCTGTACCTCGCCTACTGTCCATTGTCCCTCATGGTGCGCACACAAAAGAGAAAGCAGCACATAGGGATCATGTTCGATTTCGTCCAGATCGAAGTGGTATTCGTCATAGTCATGGGTGCTTTCATAGGTGTCCAGATAATGCTGTAAATCATCTTCCAACGCACAATAGGCGGCTTCGGCGGCCAGCATATCACGATCCTCGCAAGGATAGGTGCTGGCTCCTAATGCACCGGCCCCGGCGTTCCCCAGCATAAGCATGGTAGAGGAACAGGACTGCATAGCAAACAGGAGTAACACACAGAGCACCGCAATCACGGCACCTGCGGGATGACTTTTGACAAATTCCACTGCCCGGGCAGTCAGGCGTTCTGTGGCTGTGGCAGTTTTCCCAGCCGCAGCCGCGCCCTGCTTTGCAGCCTCCTTTGCCTGCTTGCGGTATTGCTTGCGAAGCCGTTGCTTTTGCCAGTAGCGGGTAAGGGCATTTTTCGTCAGCTCCGGGTGCTCCTGTGCGGCGGTGTGAAAATGGTAGTCCGCCGTGTATTTGGTATAGCGGGCCTCGGTCTTGCGTACCACTTTTGCCGGATGTTCCCGGACTTTACGGCGCACAAAGCGGGAGCCGTGCCGCAGCGCGGTTTCTCCCACAAGCTCAGAACGGTGTGCGCCTTCTGTGCCGACATTTTCCTGTTCCACTTCAAAAATCTTGCCATGCACGAAGCTGTGAACGGAACCGCTGGCAACACGGCCTATGCGTTTTACCGGGCCGGGCTTTTTCGGCGGCTTTTGTTTTGCCAGCTTCTCCCGGGCCTGTTCCAGCTTTTCGCCTTGGGACTCCATACGGAGCTTTGCCGCCGCAGCCTGTTCCTGCTGGCTCTTTTTGCGGAACTTGGACTTCGGGACACTTTGTCCCGAAGTGTCAGAAGCCTCTGGCCCGGGCTGCTCCCCGTCAGGGGCGTGGGCGGTCTGCGACCAAGCCTCCTCCTTGGCCTTATTCGTTTTTCGTTTCATTCTTCATATCCTCCGGGCGGGTAGTCAGCAGGTCATAGATTTCTCCGCGAGGGAACCGATCCACAAACGGGATGGTCACATTTCCATAGAACAACAGACCCTCGCCGGAATTGCTGTGTGTGATATAGGAAAGCTGGTGCTCGGAAATACCGAGCTGTTTTGCCAGAATGGTACGGTCACTCTGCGCCTGCGAAAGCAGGATCATAAAATCCGTGTTATCCAGAATGTTCTCGATTTCCCGGCTTGCCAAAAGGTCTTTGACGTTCTGCGTCAAAGCAGACGGCACACATCCTTTTTTACGCAGCATTTTCCAGACCGCTACAAAGTAGCTGGCCGTCAGTGGATCGCGGAGCAGAATATGAAACTCGTCAAAGTAGCACCAAGTCGCCGCACCCTCGTGGAAGTTCTGATCCACCGCCTGCGAAACAAACTCATTTGTGATGTGCATTGCAATCTTTCTAAGGTTTTCGCCCATGTTTTTCAGAACGATGCACACCACATGGCTGTCCGTCTTGACGTTGGTAGGATGGTTAAAGAGATTGAGGGAGCCTGTGCAATAAAGCTCTAAGGCAGTTGCCACGCGCCGGGCCTCGGGCTCCGGCTGGCGTAAAAGCTCCTCATACAAATCCTGCAACAGCGGTGTTTTTGCGGTTTCCAATCCGAGCGCCTGCTCCCGGTACACCAAACGCACACAGCGGTCAATGACCGTCTTTTCAATGGGCTGCAAGCCTTCCTTGCCGCCGACCACCAGCTCGCACAGGGACAAAAGAAAATCCGCCTTCATGGAAAGTGGGCTTTCTCCGGCAGCCATATTGAGCTCTACATCCATCGGATTGAGGTGGTGCGGACTGTCCGGGGCAATCTCAATCACCTGGCCGCCCAGCCTTCGCACCAGCGGCGCATATTCGCCCATCGGGTCAACCACAATGATCCGATCCTGCGGGATGGTGAGAAACACATTCAAAAGCTCGCGCTTTGCGGCAAAGCTCTTGCCGGAGCCCGTAGAACCCAAATACATCCCGTTTGCCGACTTCAGCTTTTTGCGGTCAGCCATGATGACATTGTGGGAAAGTGCGTTCATGCCATAGTAGAGGGCCTGCCCAGCCATGCGGAGCTCCCTTGTCATAAAAGGAATAAAGATGGCTGTGGAGCTGGTGGTCATACCGCGCTGGATTTCTACCTCGTTGTAACCAAGGGCCAACGAGGAAACAAAGCCCTGTTCCTGTTGCCAGTCCAGACGGCGCAGAGCGCAGTTGTATTTCTGCGCGATGCCGCCCACGGTAAACACATCGTTTTCCAGCCGCTGGCGAGTAGGGGCAAGGTTTACCACCGTAAAGGTCAGCAGAAACATTCGCTCATTGCGGGATTGCAAATCAGCCAAAAGCTCCGCTGCGTCCTTGCTGAATGTGATCAGGTCAGGGGGAAGAATATCCGGGTCATAGCCGGAGCGCACAGCCTTTCTCTGTTCCTCTACTTTCATTTTTCCGATGTCCGAGATTTTCCCCTTGATGGTCTTAATTGCCTTGAGCTGATCCACGGTCTGAATGTGCATGGTCACAGTCATTTCCGCATCCAGCTCCAAGATTTCCGCCAGCAGCTTATCCGAAAGCTCCGATGCCATAATCTGTAAGTAGGACACCGCGCCCCAATACTGGCCGATGCGGAATGTGCGGGACTGGCGGAAGTCGAGACTGTCCGGGGCAATAAAGTCTTTTGTGCCGAGCCCGGTCTGCGGGATGTCTTTCCACGAAAAGCGGAACGCCTCACGGCTCCCCGGGTGCATCTGGCTATGAAGCAGCGCAAGGCGGGCCTGTCCGTCCATCGGCTCCGAGGGAACGCCCAGTCGCTTAAAGTTTCCCATGACATCGGCCTCCACACGCTCCAGACGGGGCCGTGCCTCCGCAATCCCCTCGGCGGGTATGCCAAAGGTGATGTATTTTGAGCGTTCAATGCCGTTATTGCTTTTGGCAATCTGATTTTTCAGCATCCCGGTAAACTCATCCCGGACGCTGTTATAGTTGTCATCCGCTTTCGGGATATTGACTTGATAGCGGCTGCGGGAATGGGAACGGCGGTTGATAAAGGAAAGCTGGAACGGCAGCGAGCTGTCAAAGTAGTTGAGGAATGAGCTCCATCCGCTGAATATGGCAGTCTGATCCTCGGTGGAGGCCACGGAGTAATTGATGTCCTCATATTCCACGGTTTTTGTATAGAGCCCGCCCGGGAGCTTGCACACACCGTCCGGGTGCATGGACAGATACGGGATTGTCTGCTGGGCAGACAGGGGCGCCCGGCCTTTACCCTTGGCGGCGGCTCCGTTTTTCTTCTTTGCGTTTTTCAATCACATCCTCCTTTCCAGCGCCCGGCCCGACAAAGGGCGCATAAATGTTTTCGATTCGGTAGGCCCTGATCCCCGGCCTTTGAAACTTGGCCCGGATGATATTCCGCACCACCTTTTCAAAGGGTAAGCCGTCCTTTTCATACATGGCCAGCAGGAACGCCGGGAGCATAATTCCCAGCATGAGAAACATCGCCCCGGTATTGCCGAGGGTGCCACGGGTTAGCAGATAGGCCGGAATCCCCACTGCGCCCGCGCTGCCGAAGCAGACAAGCTGGCGTTTGGTGAGGTTGAAAGCCATCTTTGTTTTGATTTTGGATAAATCGTTTGGTACGTTTACATAGGGCATAGATCACACTCCTTTCTGTACTTCGGGACAATGTGTCCCAAAGTCCGGGATGGTTGGTGTTACTTCATTTCCCCATACAGCCCAGCCGGGCGGGGTCTGCCTGGCAAAGAGCTCCACGCGGGGCAGATCGCCCATCAGGGAAATGATTTTGGCGCGGGCCTCGTCCGGCTTTTTGCTATGGGCTTCAATCGGGGAAATGATGAATTGATGAATGTTGGCAGCCTGCCGCTTTGGATGTCCCTTGGTTGCCAGCAGGCAGATTTCTGCATTGCCCCTTGTCCAGAAGCCAAGGCCGTAAAACCAGCTATCCGCCTTCTTGTTCTTTTTCAGCCAGACGAAAGCAACGCTTTTGTAGGTGAAGCCCCAAGCCTCGATCAGCCGGAGCGCCTCCGGGAGCTGCGGGAAAGTAGCCCATAAAAAGAGTGCGCTGTCCGGGGCTGCAAGATCAGCCACAGGCAACGCACATAAATCCTCAATGCTCATAGTGGGATAATGATTTTCCGCCGCGCCCTGCACTTTCTTAGCCGAGTAGCGCCAAGGGGGATCGGCGTAAATGATAGAATACTGCTGGATAATTACACTCCTTTCTCGCCGGAGCTTTTTACTGCCTGCGCCGCACGGATGCGCTCACTGGCGGCGGCATAAAAGGACGGGGCCGTTTCAAAGCATACAAAGCGGCGTTCTGTGTTGATGGCTGCAATCGCGGTTGTGCCGGAGCCAACGCAAATGTCCGCGACCAGTTCTCCGGGATGGGTATAGGTGCGGATCAGATACTCGCAGAGAGCTCCACGGGCTTCTGCGTGGGGTGGATGCCGCCGGACACCGTAGGCACAAATAGTACATTTCCGGGATAGCGGCGGCCATCGTTGGACTCCGATCCCTGCCGTTCAAATTTTCCATAGTTGGAGCTTGTACCGCTTCTGGAATGTACGCGGGCATAAGGCTTGCCATAAGTAAACTGCGGATTGTAGACCGGGGACTTCTGGTAAAACACCAAGATATTCTCGGACTTTTTCAGTGGAGCCCGGTTTGCATTGAGAAAGCCCGTTCCGCGCTCCTTGTACAAAATCCACTCATAGCGGAGCATGGCGAGGTTGGATGCGCCCAGCACCTTGTCAAAGGGGCACTGTGCGAAAAACAGCACTGCGCCATTCGGCTTGACCGCCCATTTCACCGCCTCCCACAGCTCCGGGAGCGGCAGGGGCACATCCCAATAATTCCGGGTTGTGCCGTAGGGCGGATCAGTCAGCAGCATATCCACGCTATGTTTTGGCAAAGAACGCAGGCCCTCGATGCCGTCCATGAGAAACAAGCCCTCCTTCGGGACACTTTGTCCCAAAGTGCGGCTATCGGTCATTGCGGGCCTCCTTTGCTTTGGCAGGTGCAGGCCGGGCGGCATTTTCTTTTCCAGCTTGTTTCGCGGCCTCGGCCATCTGCTCCTTGATCGGGGCAGGCCGTACCGCCTGGGCCCGTGCAACAAGCTGTTCCACCGCCGCATGATACGCCTCCACACCAGCCGCATTGATCCGCTCCTGTGTGGCGCGGTCAGGAATCCGAACCGTAGCCCGGTATCCCGTCCGGCTGGCAAGATCGGGTTTAGAGGGAGCGCCGAGGAAAATCCCGTTTTTCCCGTCCACAACCTTAAAATCGTCGATGACCACACCGCCAAAATTGACGCTGGCGAAGCCGATCAGTTTTCCCTGCGGCTCAATCGGGCGGACAGATACCGTGATCGGAACAACCGCCTCCTGCAAGACAGCATCTGTCCGCATTTTTACTGCCTCATCAATGCTAACGCCCTTGACTTCTGCAAGCTCCGCGATGGGAGCATCAAACAGCCAGCGCCGTTCCTCCGCAGCAATCTGCTCCGGGGTCAGCAACACATCGTCTTTCTTACTCAGATAAAATTCCTCCTTTCCGCTTGCCGGAGCAGGCTGGGCGGGGTCGTCCATCAACTCTTTTCTTTGCAGGACGGCCTCTGTTTCCGCCATAAAGCGGTAAGCGTCTGCCTCAGTAAACTCCTCCGGCGTTTTTCCATTCCATAAGCGCGTTCCGTCTGCCCCGTATCTTCTCGGCATAAGCACCACCTCCTGTTAATGAGCGCCAAAGATACGCTGGGCAATGCTCCCGGTCTTAAAGAGCATGAAGCAAAGCAGAACCGTGTAGCCCACAGTTCCCCAAATCGCCCCAATGGGATCGCCGCCTGTTGCGATGCCTTGAATGAGCACTGCGTAAATTGCAACACATACAAGGATCAGCAGCCCTTGAAAGCCCACGGCAAACAGGGACTTGATGTAGTTCTGCCCGGTGCCGCCAAGCTCCCGGTTGGAAAGCGTAGCAACGGGGATGGGGGCCAGACTGGTCAGCAGATAGATTTCCAGCATCCTGCCATACACCAAAACGAAAATGATAATTCCCATCGCCTTCATTGTGAAGCCAATGAGCGCAGACTGCAGCCACAGCCCCAAAAGCGGCCCTAAGTCCATCGTCTCCAGCGAGGTTTCCAGTTCAGCAAGCATATCCGCCGAAACATCGGTGGAGCCTTGAATGAGCCCGCCTGCCTGCGCGATGACGCTCTGTGACACATCGAACACGGCCATGACGATATTGAATGTGTTTGACAGGATCAGGATTGCACAGGCTGTTTTGAACATCCATTTATAGAGGTTCGCAACGTCAACCTCGTGCATATTGTTCTTTTCCAAAAGCATCTGTATGAGCTCATAAGTGGCAACAAAGGTCAGCACCATTCCGGCAATCGGCAGGATCACCGTTTCGGAAAGCTGTCGGATCAGGGAGAAAACCCCGGCGTGCCACGCCGCCGGGGTAGTCCCTACCTGTGCCGCAATCTCTCCGACTTGGGTATTGACAGTATCAAAAAGACCTTCGAGGTTCCCCATGATCCCGCCAATCAGAAGCTCTTTGAGCCAGTTTGTGAGCCAGTCGGTGAGAAAATCCATAAGCGCCTACCTTAAAACAGGCCAGACAGCAGAGGGATCAGTGTGGTGCCAATGACGATGATGCCGCCGCCCGCCATGAGCTGTTTTATCCCCAATTAGGTGTAAAACTCTGCTCGATGGCGGGCGGCGGCGTACAAAAAATCTATATGGTGTTTTTAAGAGAACCGTCCCGGCGGGACAGGTCAGGCAGTGACCTGTTCCACCTCCGGGATGGGTTTGAGATTAAAATGAATTTCGATAGAAATGTGTCTTGTTTTATCTTCGTCAATGCGCTCATGCACGACGATTTCTTTGATTAAGCGGTTGAGGGTGGCTGCGTCCAACTCTGTGATGTTGGCATATTCCTGAATGGCTTCCACCCATTGTTTTGCGTCATTGGCAAGCTGGACTTCATCGGACAGCCGCTTTCTGCCCTCGGACACTTTTGTTTTAAGCTCCGTCTGCTCGCTCTGTGTCTTTTCCAGCATGGTGTTGAAATTCTGCTCACTGATACGCCCTGCAATCATATCCTCATAAAGCCGCATG